>JAJDAI010000012.1 GCA_029261955.1 Deltaproteobacteria bacterium
GGATTCCGCTGCTCGGGCTGGCCGTCTGGTGGCTGGCCTTCCTCGCGCCGAGTCGCCTGGAAGAGGCGCGCGTGAACGTCCGGCTCGAACGCGCCGAAGGCCTGCTCGAACACCGATACCCCGCCTACTACAACCTCGGCATGGGCACGATCTGGTCGGAGCAGGTCGAAGACGTCAACGATCTGCTCGATGTGCTCTCGGCCCAGGGCGATCCAAAGGCGTTCCAGGGTGTGCAGGCGGGCCTTCACGGCAGCGGCGTGCGGCTGGCGCTGGGTCAGCAGACGTGGACGGCACCCGACCTCGTCTGGGGCTTGATGCGCGCCGGCCTCAACGAGTGGAGCGAGAGACAGAGCTACGTCAACGACGCGGACCGCGACGACCCGAGCACCGTCTCCTTCAACGTGGGCTGGGGGGCCGGAATCCGAGGAGGCTGGGACATCGACCGCATCCAAGGGGTCCTCCAGCAGGGGCTGAAGAGCGGCGAATGGCCTCCCGGGCTGCCCCTGCACGACGTCTGGCGAGGCGTCGGCTTCGGCTACGGCCGCGCCCACGACGGGGAGCCCCCCTCCCTCCCCCCCGAGCTCCACCCCAGCTGGGCCGAGTCCGTCCACCTGGGCTTCACCGCCGGACGCGCGCTCGGTCCCGTTCCCGAAGCACCGCGCAAGCCCATCTTCGACTCCGTGCGGGGCCCGGCGACCTGAGGATGCCGCTGCTACCCTCCGGCCCCTCCGGAGGACTCAGCGATGCGCATCACGAAGGTCTACACACGAACCGGCGACCGGGGCATGACCCGACTGGTCGGCGGCCAGCAGGTGCCCAAGGACGACCTGCGCATCGAGACCTACGGCACCAGCGACGAGCTGAACGCGATCGTCGGCCTCGTGCGCGCCGAGCTGGCGCGGAGCGAGGCGCCGCAGGCTGGACGCGACCAGCTGGACGCGTGGCTCGAGGCCGTGCAGAACGACCTCTTCAACCTGGGCTCGGACCTGGCGACCGAAGCGGCGGACCGCTGGGAGGGCATGCGGCTGGTGAACGACGCCGACGTGAAGCGCCTCGAGGACGAGATCGACGCGATGAACGAGATCCTCCCGCCCCTGAAGGAGTTCATCCTGCCGGGCGGCGGACCCGTCTCCGCCTTCCTGCATCAGGCCCGGACCGTCTGCCGTCGCGCCGAGCGGATCACCATCACGCTCTCCGGCCGCGACGAGATCAACCAGTGCACGATCCGCTACCTGAACCGGCTGTCGGACTGGCTGTTCGTGGCCGGCCGCTGGGTCGCGAAGGCGATGGGCGAGCCCGAGTTCCTCTGGGACCGCACGCGTTGAGCGGGTCCGTGACCGACTCGCCCTAGAAGACCCCGACGACGCCGAAGCTCATCGCCATGCCCTCGCCGCGCGCGAGCGGGGCCACGCCGACCGTGGGAACGGCCTGGATCGGGGCGTAGAGGCGGTGGGGATTCTTCTTCTGCTGGTCGAACTCGAGCCCGGCTACGAGCCCGACCGCCCCGGCGCCCACGGCCCCGGCGATGAAGCCCAGCGAGACCATCGCGTCCGTCGCGTCGTAGCCCAGGCTGGAGCGGTTCTGACCGCGCGAGTCGTTGATCGCCCACACGATGCCGGAGACCAGGCCGATGGCGCCCATCGTGCCGCCGCCGATCACACCCGAGAGCATGCGGGAGCGCAGGTTGACCATCCTCCAGCGCCGCAGCAGCTTCAAACGCGCCAGCGAGGAGGGGGGACGGTCGTGGGTCGCGTACCACTTGAGGAAGCTGCCGCCGTCCAGCAGGTTCGGCACCCCGATGGCGACCAGGCCCAGGCCGACGCCCAGCGAGGCACCAAAGAGGGCCGGCGCCACGCTCACGGTGTCCTGGGGGTTGGCGGCGATCTCGATGAAGACGGACGCCATGCCCGCGCCACCGAGGGCCGCGCCGCCTGCGACGAACAGGGTTCCCTCGAGCTTGAGCGAGCGCGCGTAGGCCACCGCGGAGTCGTCCTGGGGCAGGGCCTTGATCGCCTCTCGGAGCGCCTTGGCTTCGGCCATCTGCTCTTTCAGCGTGACCTCCTGCGCCGCCGCCGAGGCGGGGACCAGGAACATCAGGGCCAACAGCAGGGACAGGGTGCGCATCCGGCTCTCCGGGGCGATGAGGCGCCGCGGCGGGTTTAGCACAGGGCCGGCAGGCCCGGGGATCCCCGGAGGACTGGCACGCCGCTTGGGTACACTCCGCGCATGCCTCTGCACCGCCTCGCCGCACTCGTCCTCTGCCTGATGTTCGTCGCGAGCTCCGCGCTGGCGGCGGACCGCTTCATCCGGGTCGTCCAGACCGACGGCACCGTGGTGGAAGGCGTGCTCGTCGAGCAGGGGGAGCACGGCTTCCTCGTGCGGACGGGCACCGGCGAGACCCTCGTCACCTACACCACGCTGAGCCGCGTCGAGTTCCCCTCCACGCCTCCCGCCGCCGAGCCCGCGGAGCCCGCAGAGCCCGCCGAGCCGGTGCCCCCGCCGCCGGCATCCAGGCCGCCCACGCCCGCAGAGCCCGTCCCGCCGCCGCCGCCCGCCCAGCCCACCACGAGCGCGAGGCCCGCGACGCCCGCGCCCCCCCCGCCGGGCGCCGCGGCCGACGACAGCATGTGGGCGGTGGTCCGCCGCGCGGACGGCACGACGGTGTCCGGAACCCTGGTGCTCCAGGACGCCGCCGGCGTCGTGCTGAACGCCGGCGGCGTCGAGCTTCGGGTGCCCCAGGCCGAGATCGACGAGGTCGTCTCTGGGCGCCTGACCGCGGCCTCCGAGTCGGTGCCCTCGCCCGTCGCGGTCCCCTCCCCCGCGCCCCCGCCCCAGCCTCGCTCGGAGTCCGCATCCGCGCCCGGCTTCAAGGCCTACACCGCGGCCCGGCTCCAGCTCGTGGACAAGCGGGGCTTCTGGATCGGCCCGCGCGCGCTCGGCTACCGGGGCTACCACTTCGACCGCGGCGACGACGAGCGCTTCGCCGCCATCATCGTGGGCGAGCCGGAGACGCGGCTGTCCCTGCCCGACTTCGTGCAGCTGACCGACGACCCCTACCTGCGCGGCCGCTTCGAGAAGAAGTGGACCCAGGCGGACGTGCGCGAGAAGGTCGGGGCCGCGATGGCCGGCGTCGGCGGCGGCTTCATCGCGACCGCGGTGGCCTTCATCGCGGTCGGCGTGGCTCAGCAGGACAGCACGCTGCCGCTCAACGCCTTCCCCTTCATGGCCGCGGGCATCCCCCAGGCCGCGACGGGCATCTCCCTGGCGCTCAGCGGGCTCCAGAAGAAGTCGAAGCTGAACCACCACAACCTGGAGAAGGTCTTCGACCGGAGCGACGCCTGGCGCGGCGTGCAGCGCTACAACAGCGAGCTGCGGGAGGCCCACGGGCTCCCCGACGACGAGCTCCTGGACTCGCCGCCGAAGAAGAAGCGGTAGCCGCTCCGCCCGGGGGAGCCGGCAAGCCTGAGGCTGCGGCGCCCGAAGGGCAGCAGCCCCGAACCCCAAGACAAGGACCGGCGGCCAGCCAGGCACAGGCTGAAACGGTAGAGCCGTCCCAGCCGGGAACCGTCGCGCCCGTTGCCCGTTGCGATCGTGGCGTGAGGTGCAGCCCGCGCCGGTCAACCAAAAGCCAACCGGCGCGGCCCTGAGGCCCTGAGGCCCTAGGGACCTAGAAGTCGCACTCGACCTGGGCCTCAAAGGGCCCCTCGGCCCCGTTGAACCCGTCGATGACCAGGTAGTAGGTGTGCCCCGCGACGGCCTCGAACTCGACGCTGTTGCCGCCGTAGCCGCCCTCTTCGAGGCACTGGACGTTCAGGCAGGCGCCGTTGTCCCCGTCGAGCACGAACAGGTCGTGGTCCACGACCGTGGGCGTCTGGTTCTCCAGGTCCCAGGTCACGGTGCCGCTGTTGGGCGCCAGGAACTCGTAGGCCATCTCGCGGCCGGTGTAGTTGCCGACCTTGCAGGGGTAGCCGCCGATCTGGTCGGTGGAGCCGTTGTCCATCACCGAGGTGTCCTCGATGATGTAGTCCCCGCAGGAGATGGTGCCCACCGGCTCGCACTCGCTCGCGCAGAGCGGGCTGCCGGTGCAGGCCGCGTCGTCGCAGTCGACGTCGCCGTTCCCGTCGTCGTCCAGGCCGTTGTCGCAGTCCTCTGCGTCCGTGACCGGCTCGCAGTCCACCCGGATGGAGTAGTCGCCAGCGTCACCCTGGTAGCCGTCGACCGTGACCCAGTAGTCCGCGCCCGGCAGCGTCTGGAAGTTCGTGGACACGCCGCCGAACTCGATGCACGAATCGCTGTTGCAGGGGATGCCTTCGTCGTTCATCACGAAGACGTCCAGGTCGTAGCTCAGCTGGTCGTAGTCCAGCGTGATGGTGACCTCGTTCTCGACATCGGCCGGGGCCTGGAAGTAGTAGCCGAACTCGGGTCCGGTCTCTTCCCAGGACGTGCAGGAGTAGCTGTCGACCTGGTTCGTGGCGCCGGGGCCCAGCGTGCTGAAGCTGTCGGTCATGCCGCAGAAGAGCGACCAGCGCTCGTCGCAGACCTCCATGCACTCGATCTGGGACGAGCAGAAGTCGTCCTGGCAGTCGACCAGGCCGTCGGCGTCGTCGTCGATGCCGTTGTCGCAGATCTCGTTGGTGGAGGGGCACTCGACGTCCATCGTGTAGTTGGACATCGCGCCCTGGTAGCCGTCGACCACGAAGTAGTACTGCTCGCCCGCGACGCCGTCGAAGGTCGAGCAGGAGTTGCCGAAGTCGATGCAGTTGGCCCCGTCGCAGCCGCCGGAGTCACCGATGACGAAGATGTCGAGGTCCTGCGTCATGTTCGACAGGCAGACCGTCACCTCTTCGGTGTGGGTCGGTCGGAACACG
>JAJDAI010000111.1 GCA_029261955.1 Deltaproteobacteria bacterium
GCCTGCTTCAGGGCTGCAGCCCGCTCGACGACCGTGCCCTTGTCGGGGTTCATGGCCGGCAGCAGGACCTCGCGGTCGCCGTTGTGCCCGTAGACGCCGTCGCTGCAGAGCAGCAGCACCGTGCCCGGCTCGAACTGAAGCGGCCCGAGGATCTCCGCTTCGGGCTCCGAGGCCCCGCCGAGCACCTGGGTCAGGCGCCCGCCGTCGGCGATGCGCAGCGCCTGGGCGACAGGCAGCCCGCGGTCGATGAGGCCGTTGGTGATGTTGTGGTCGCGGGTCCACTGCGCGACCATCCCGCCCGGCTCGCGCACGTAGAGGCGGCTGTCGCCCACGTGGAAGCGCCAGCCGCAGAGGCTGGACCGCTCGACGATGACCCCGACCACGGTCGAGGCCGGCGGCCGGGCCTGACCCTCCGCCAGCGCGATGACCTTGGCGTGAGCCGCGTCGATGGTGGACTGGATCCAGACTTCGGGATCCTCGCCCGGCACGTCGCCTTCGACAGGCAGCAGGGCGTGGAAGGTCTCGACGCAGGCCTCGGCGGCCTTGTCCCCGCTGTCGTGCCCGCCAGCGCCGTCCGCCACGAGCAACAGGAGGTAGTCGCCCCCCCAGACCGGTTTGACGAGGAGTCGATCCTCGTTCCGGCTGCGGACGTGTCCTACGTCGGTGACCCAGGCGACAGTCCCGTATCCCTGGGTCGAGAGCTCTCCGTCTACGTCCACCCCGTCGGGGAGGGCAGGCGTCGAGTTGTCTGCTTCACTCACGCGCGGATGATAACAGGACGCGCCGGCCCCAAACGAGGGGGGCCGCATTCAGCGATCCGGGGGGCTACTCGACGATCCGGACTTCGGCGCCGTCGCGCAGCAGCGACTGGCCCACGATGACGACCTGATCGCCTGGCTTCAGGCCCCCCGTCACCTCGACCTGGTCGCGATCGGCGAAGCCCAGCTCCAGGGGTGTGCGCTTCGCGATGTTGTCCGTGACCACGAAGGCGAGCGGCTCGCCCTCGTCGTAGACCACCGCCCGCTTCGGCAGGAGGCTGGCCTCGGTGTGGGTGTCGACCACCAGGTCCACGTTCACGAACATGCCCGGCCGGAGCGGCGTGTCCCCGGGGTCGATGGCCACGGTGATCTTGACGGTGCCGGTGGCGGGATCGACGACGGGGCTGATGCGCTCCAGCAGGCCGGGCGCTTCGATGCCGTCGAGCACCTCGCTCCGCACCACCGCGCGCTGACCGACCTTCAGCCGCGCCAGGTCCTTCTCGGGCAGGTTCACCTCGACGCGCAGCGCCTCCAGATCGACCACATGAAAAGCCCGACGGGGCGGGTTCACGGCCTCACCGAAGCGGATCTCGCGGGCGGAGATGGTGCCGGCGATGGGGCTCGTCAGCTCGCGGGACGCATAGCCCTCGCGCGCCTGCTCGACCGTCACGCGCGCCGTGTCGAAGGCGTGCGCCGCCTCGTCGTAGGCGTTGCGGGCCACGAAGCCCTGCTCGAAGAGCCCCTTGACCGAATCGAACTCCTCGGACGAGCGCTGGAACGAAGCCTCGGCGCGCTCGAGCTCGCCCTTCAAGGCGGGGTTCTTGAGGCGCGCGAGCACCTGCCCGACCCGGACCTTGTCGCCCTCTTCGGCCACCAGGTCCTCCACCGTGCCGGTGACCTCGATGACGATGTCGGCCTGGCGCTCGGCCTGGACGGTGGCCGAGCTGGCGATGCTCTGGTCGATGGGCCCGATCGTCACGGCGGTGACCTTCACCGGGGTCGCGCGGACCTCCTCGGCGGCGGAGTCGTCGTCGTCGGCCGCCGCAGAACCGCCGTCGTCCTGATCGCCCTGCGCCTTCGGGCAGCCGGCGACGAGCAGGAGCAGCAGCAAGGCGATCCCGGGACGGGACATGAGGTTCCTCGGTTCAGGGGCGATACGCGACCAGCGGTACACCCGGCGTGCGGGATCTATTTCACGGATCCCGCACGAGCGCCACGGGCGCGCTCATTCGATGGGGATCTGCCGAACGGCACGCACCGCGTCCTGGCGGCCGGTCAGGGTGCGGGCTTCCTCGAGCAGCGCCTCGATCTGCTCGTCGTTCAGCGGACCGTCCAGCACGCTCAGGTCGTAGGCGATGCCGTAGCCGCGGAAGTCGAGGTGAGCCGACTCGATGTTGTCGAGGCCGGCCGCGTAGATCGTGTCGTCGACCGACTTCTTGGTGCCGCGCAGGGTGGTGTGCACCACGGCCAGCACCGTCCGGCCCACCGTCGCGCTGGGCACCTCGATGCGGCGCTTGGGCAGGAAGACGCAGTCCTCGACGCTGCCGCGGTTGCTCAGCAGGCGGGCCGCGCGCGCCATCTTTCGGGCGATGCGGGGCTGGGCGTCGCGGGTCGCAGCGCCGATGTGCGGCGTGGCCTGGACCTGGGGCAGGTCCGCGTAGGGGTTCGGCCAGTCCTTGACGCCGGCCTGCGGCTCCTCGGGAAACACGTCCACGAAGACCTGGCGGAGGCGGTCCGCCTCCACTGCGGCGCGCACATCGACCGGGTTCAGGACGAAGCCGCGGGCGAGG
>JAJDAI010001101.1 GCA_029261955.1 Deltaproteobacteria bacterium
GTCGGCCTCGTCCACCGGCTCGGCGATCGCCCCCCGACCGAAGCCGTCGCCCGCGCGGCAGCCCTCGGCCAGCTGCACGAACACGTCGGGGGTGTCCGGGCCGCAGCCCTCGAAGGCCTCGCGCGCACGAAGCGCCTGCTGCACCACCGGCTGCCCGTCGTCGAAGCGCGCCGCGCGCAGGTCGATCAGCAGGCGCTCGACCAGGGCGTCCATGTCGACCGCCCGCACGGCGCCGCCCTGTTGACGCCCTCGGACGAGCACCTGGAGCGCATCCCAGCCTTCGTACAGCCCCAGGCGCACCACCCGCGTGCGCGCGAGGTTCAGCCGGTCGATGCCCCGGGCCCGCTCGAAGCCCCAACGCCGGATCGGCCCCGGGATGCGCGCGCGGATCCGCGGCCAGACCGAGCGCGGCGCCCGCTGGCGCAGGCTGCGCAGGGCGCTCCGGTCCGAACCCCGTCCGCCGCGAAGCTCCTGGTAGCCCTGCGCGAGCAGCCAGCGGCTCAAGTGCACCTGGCGGGTGGGCGCCGGCCCGAAGCCGTGGTCGGAGCTCAGCAGGACGGCGCAGTCGGGTCCCGCGGCCTCCCGGAGCGCTGCGAGGTGCCCGTCGAGCCGCTCCAGGTGCTCGGCGAGGCGCGGGTCCCCCCAGAGGCGGTGCGCGAGGTGATCGAAGCCCGGAAAGACCACCGCCACGAGCCGATCGGAGCGCTCACGCAGCCAACGGCAGGCCACCTCGGCGTGACGCTGGTCCCACCAGGCGGCCGACTCGATGGCCGTGGGGAGGTCGGGCTCCCCCGAACGCGCCGGGTCCCCTTCCCCCCAGATCCCGAGCCCGGCCCCCAGGCCGGCGGGAGAGGTCGGAGCGACGTCGGTCACGGGCCTCGGCCAACCCGCCAGGAGCACGCCGCCCGGGATGGGAAAGGGAGGAAAGGTCAGCGGCCAGCCCACCAGCGCCACCCCCGCGCCCTGGCGACCGGCGTGCTCGAACAGCGTGCGCCCCCGGAGATCGGCGGACGAGGCCAGCCGCGGCGAGTAGCCCGAGGGTCGGCGCAGGTCGAAGTGGCGGAAGTTCAGCACACCCGAACGGCCCGGCTTGAGGCCCGTCGCCATGGCGGTCCAAGCGGGGGGCGTCACCGGCGGGACCGTGGAGCGCAGGGGGAAGCGCAGCCCGCCCTCGATGAGCGCGGCGAGGTTCGGCAGACGCCCCGCCGCCAGCAGGGGATCGAGCGCATCCCAGGTCGCCCCGTCCCAGCCCACGAGCAGGACCCGCTTCGGGCTCACGGTCGCGCGGCCGGCGGGCGGTAGCCGTTTTGCTCCAGCAGCGCCTTGCCCTCGGGACCCCGGACGAACGCCAACCAAGCCTGGAGCGCCCGGGCCTCGTCGCCGCGCGTGACCAGCAGCAGCGGGCGGCGCAGGGGCCAGCGCTCCCCGTTCCCGCTCTGCGCGAGCGGCAGAAGCGTCGCACCGGACTCGGCGCGCAGGGCCAGTTGGCGGGTGCCGGGCTGGGGGGCTCCCCCACCGAGGCCGAGCGACTGGGGCGAGGCGGCGACCGCCGTGCCGACGGCGCGGTCGTGCGGAAGGGTCTGGCCGGGCGACTGCCGCAGCTCGCCCAGGAAGTCCGAGACGACCCGGTGGCTGCCGGTGCCGGGCTCCCGCAGGAAGCGCTGGATGGGCTCCGGCGCGCCGCCCAGCTCCGTCCAGCTGGCGATCGAGCCGCTGAGCAGGCCGGTGGCCTGTCCCAGGGTCACCACCTCGACGGGGTTGCCCTCGTGCACGAGCAGGGTGACCGGCCCCTCGCCGAGGCTGCGGTACCGGAAGGGCTCACCCGGGACGAGGTCCTGGCCCGCTGCCAGCGCGTCCTCGGCGGGGCTCGCGGTGCGGTGCACGATCGCGGCGGCGGCGCGACCTTCGAAGACCTCGACCAGCGCGAGCCCTTCGTCGCTGACCGAGACGTCCACGCGCAGATCGAGGCCGTCGTGGATCAGCCGGTTCAGGCGCTCCACCAGCAGCGCCGCGTCCTGGTCCACGGCGAGGCGCAGCGACGGGACGGGCTCGGGCAGCTCGGGCGCGGGCGGCTCGGCCTTCGTGCAGCCGAAGGCGAGGACGAGCAGCGCGAACGCGAAGCGGACCGGGGTGGGCACCGCGTGAGGGTAGCAGCCCCAGGTGCGTGCCCCGATGCGGCTGCTATCCTGCCGCGCGTGACTGCGACCACCCGACCCGACCTCCAAGTCCTCACCCTCCGCGTCAACGGCAGCACCTGGCAGGGGGCCGTCGAACCCAACGCGCTGCTGCTCGACGTCATCCGCTACGAGGCGGGCCTGACGGGCACGAAGCGGGGCTGCGACATGGGCACCTGCGGCTGCTGCGCCGTGCAGATCGACGGCGTGCCCAAGCTGTCGTGCCTGACGCTCGCGCTCGACTGCGAGGGCGCCGAAATCAAGACCATCGAGGGCGTCCAGCAGGGCCCCCTGCTCTCGGAGCTCCAGGAGGAGTGGGCCGCCTGCGGCGCGTCGCAGTGTGGCTTCTGCACCCCGGGGATGATCCTGGTTGGCGAGGCCTTCCTGGACCGCAACCCCACCCCCACGGACCGCGAGATCCGCGAGGCCATCGCCGGCAACCTGTGCCGCTGCACGGGCTACGTGAAGATCGTCGAGGCCTTCCAGCGTGCCGCCGAGCGGCGCAACGCGGCTGCGGGTGACACAGAGCCAGCCTGAGGCCACGGGCCGAGCGACCCGGGCCGCGATCGTCCTCGCCTGCGCGATCCTGCTGCTGATCGGCGCGTGGCTGCGGCTGCGCACCCTGCCCTGGCACCAGAACGTCTGGGGCGTCGACTGGCTGGCCTACTTCGAGCCCCAGGCGCGCGATCTGCGCAGCGGCTGGCTGCCAGGCTGGTTGCTCAGCTGGGAGGGCCTGCACCCGCCGCTGTCGGGGGCCATCCACGGCTTCGGCATGGCGCTCGGCCTGGGGCAGCCCCTGCACTGGGCGGCCACGATCGCCGCCTCGCTCGCGGCTCCCTGCCTGCTCGGCATCACCGTGGCCCGGCGCTCCGGCCTCGCCGCCCTGCTGCTCGTGATCGGCTGGGCCGCCCTGTCGCCGCTCCAGGCGAACTACGGGCTGAACACCTCGCCCTACCCCTGGTCGCTGCTGCTCGTGGCCGCATCCACGGGGACCCTCGTGAGGGCCCTGGAGCTCGACACCCGCAAGGCCTGGATCCTGGCCGGGCTGCTGACGGCCGCCACGGCGCAGGTCCACATCCTCGCCTTCGCGGCGGTGATCGGGCAGGGCCTCGTGGTCCTCGCACTGCGCCGCGGGCGCCTGCTCCGGGGGGAGGCGCGCGTCGGCCTGGCGATCGTGGCGGCCTCGGCGCTCGTGGTGATCGGGGCCTCGCTGCTGAAGACCGGGGATCCCTGGACCTTCCACATCGACGGGGGCGATCAGCACTGGTCGGCGCAGGTGACGCACATGCTGCTCCAGCGCTTCCTGCCCGCGGCCGGGCAGGCCTGGCTGGTGGCGGCGGTGGGCCTCGGCTCACTCCTCGCCCTCGCGCGCGGGCCGCGTCTGCTGGCAGGGCTGCTCCTGCTGCAGGCCTTCGGCTACCTCGCGGCGCTGTGCCTCTTCTACGAGCTGCACGTCGCCGACCCGAGGCTGACCCACTACTTCATCGTGCCGCAGCTGCTGGTCCTCGCCGCCGGCGCCCTGGGCTGGGCCTCGCTGCCCTGGCGGTGGGGCTGGATCGGCGCGGCCCTGCTGTCCATGCCCTGGGCACAGGCATCGTGGGCCTGGCACGACGCGCGGGAAGCCGAAGCCGAGGCCCTCATCGCGGACTCAGCGGCGGAGATCGTGCGGGACCTGTACGAGCAGGCCGGCGAGGGTGAGGTGATCGCCTACCTGTGGGACTACCGCTTCCTGAACGACGAGCCCGAGGTGCTCGACCCCATCGCGGCCCGCTGGCCCACGTCCCGCCTGGGCCGCCCCTGTTTTCACATCGAGGAGCCGCGGCAGCTGTGCAACGCGCACCGGGGCAGCACCTTCTACTTCGCGCCCCACGCCTTCAGCGGCTCCATGGAGGACCAGGAGGAGGAGCTTCGCTTGATGATCAACGGCTCGGAGCCCCCTGGCCGCCCGCAGCTCGTCGTGGTCCCCCGCCCCCACCACCCCCCCCCCCCC
>JAJDAI010001102.1 GCA_029261955.1 Deltaproteobacteria bacterium
CATCCACCGGGACATCAAGCCCGGGAACATCATGGTCAGCAGCCACGGGGTGGCGAAGATCACGGACTTCGGGATCGCGAAGGCGTCGGTCGAGACCGGCGTCGTCACCGCGACCAACGTGGTGCGCGGCACGCCGCTCTACATGAGCCCGGAGCAGGCCACGGGCCGCCCGCTCGACCACCGCTCCGACCTCTTCGCCGTCGGCCTGATCCTCTACGAGATGCTGACCGGCAAGCGCCTGTTCGAGATGAAGGACATCGTCTCGACCATGGAGAGCATCGCGCGGGCCGAGATCGGCGGCGCGCCCGAGGTGCTCGACGCCATCGTGCCCGGCATCGGCAAGGTCTTCCGCCGCCTCATGGAGCTCCACCCGCGGGCGCGGCACGAGAACGCCTCCGAGCTCGAGGTCGAGCTGTCGGAGCTGGCGCGGAACCTGGCGCGGGCGAGCTCCGATGACGCCTGGGCCACCGAATCCGTGCGCGAGCAGCTCGAGACGCTGACCAGCGCGGTGAGCGGGGAGAGCGGCAGCGACCCGCGCGTGCAGACCATCAACGACTCCGACCCGCGCATCGACGTGGACCTCAAGTCCCTCGACGACATGGACGGCACCGACCTGCGTGAGTTCATGGCGAAGAGCCAGGCGGAGGTCGTCGCGGCGAAGGACCAGGAGACGCTCCCCTGGCTGGACCCCGTGATCCGCCGCACCGCGGTCATGCTCAAGGCCGTGCAGGCTGGCGAAGAGCCGCCCGTGCACGACAGCAGCGAGACGACCGCCGCCGAGGCCTGAGAGCTCTGGACCTGATCCTCTCCTCCGGCTTCCTCGCCTTCGCCCGGCACTGCGGCTTCCTGCGCGCGGTCGAAGAGGCCGAGCTGCCCGTCGAGGCCGTGATCGGCACCTCGTCCGGGGCCCTCGTGGGCTCGCTCTGGTCCGCCGGCCTCTCCGCGACGGACATCGCCCAGCGGCTCAGCGAGAACACGCCCTGGTCCCAGGTGAGCTTCAGCCGCGCTCCCTGGCGTGGGCTGCTGACGCTGGCGCCGGTGGTCGAGCAGCTGGCCGAGTGGCTGCCCGAGCGCATCGAGCCGCTCGACCGCACCTTCGCGGCCGGTGTGATGACCCGCAGCAGGGAGGCGCGGCTGCTGTGCGAGGGCTCGCTGCCGAGCGCGGTGGCGGCGTCCTGCTCCATGCCCTTCGTCTTCGAGGCCGTGACCGTGGACGGCGAGCCCCTGAAGGACGGGGGCGCGGTGGACCGCCTGGCCTACGCCGGTTGGCGGGCCCTGCGCGGAGACCGGCCCGTGCTCGCCCACCTCGTCGCACGCAGCGCCGGCCCGCCCTCGGACCTGCCGGAGGACCTGCCGACCGTGCACACCCCGCGTTCCCGCGCGAAGTTCTGGGACCTGGGGGACTTTGACGGTCAGATGGAGGAGGCGCGTCTCCTCGCGCACGCGGTCATCGAGACGCTCTGATCGGCAGCCTCAGGCGCCGCCAGCCCAGGTCGAGCAGCAGCAGGATGAAGGCCGCCCACAGCGGCTCCGCGTGGCGCGGCGTGCGGTCCAGGCGCTCGGGCACGGCGCGTTCGAAGAGCGCCGCGGGCGTGGGATCCGCCAGCCCGCCGGTCCGCTGCGCGATGGAGGCCATCAGGCCCGGGTTGAAGGTGCCGGCGCGCAGCTCGTCCGGGGGAGCCGGGTGCAGGCTCGCGAGCAGCTCGCCGCCGGGCGGGGGCGGGCCGTTCTCGGTCGTGGTGCCCGTCGCAGCCACGCGGACCAGGGTCGCGCCGCCGGGCTTCAGGTCGATGCGGGCGCCGTAGCGACCGGGCCCCACCGCCTGCATGGGCACGACGGTCTGCCCATCGGGTCCCTCGACGATGGCGTCCACCACCAGATCCCCCCGCGGGTTCCTCAGCGGATCGACCGCGTCGAAGACCAGCGTCGCGCGTGTGCCCTCGACCCGGGACTCGAGCCGCAGACGCTCCGGCGGCTCGGGCTGCAGCAGGGCGCCCACGACGCCCGACCAGAGCGCCGCGTGCTGGTCCCAGGCCCGCCAGCGCGAGCTCCACTCGCCGCCCACGTCCGTGGTCAGAAGGGCCACGTGGCCGCGCCCGTGCCGCCCCGCCGCCAGCACGGGGTGCCCGTCCGCCGTCGCCAGGACCAGCTCGCTGCCCGGCCGCTGCTGGCCGCGCACGTAGCCGCTGAGCTTGGGAATGGTCACGTCGTCGGGCAGCTCGGCGAGGAAGCGGTTGCCCTTCACGGCCACGACCGGGAACTCCTCCTCCACCTTGTTGGTGCGGGTCACCATCATCATCTCGTCGAGGAAGAGGCGCGGCAGGTCGGCGAAGCGCTCGGCGTAGTGATCGCGGCCTCCGCCCGCCTCGGCGATGCGCTGCATCTCGGCGCGGTCGCTGTCCTTGCTGACGGCGATGGTCGTGACGGTGACGCCGCGGCGCAGCAGGGCGGTGACGATGTCGCCGTGCCGCGCGAAGGTCGTCGTGGACTGGCCGTCCGAGAGCAGCACGACGTGTTTGACCAGGGCGTCGTCCACCTTCAGGACGTCGTAGGCGAGCCGCAGGGCGTGGAAGATCGAGGTGCCGCCGCGCACCCGCACCTGCTGGAGCGCATCGAGCACCGAATCGGAGCCCGCGAAGGGCCCCAGCGGCACGACCCACTCGGGGAAGTCGGAGAAGCCCACCACCCCGATGCGCGCCTCGTCGGGCAGCAGGTGCAGGGACTGCGCGAGGCCCGCGGCGGCCAGCTC
>JAJDAI010001103.1 GCA_029261955.1 Deltaproteobacteria bacterium
CCGCTGTTCCTCTGCGCCTTCGACGGGGACGAGCTCGCCGGCGCCGTGCCCGCCTACGTGAAGTCCCACAGCTACGGCGAGTACATCTTCGACTGGGCCTGGGCCGAGGGCGCCCAGCGGGCGGGCATTCGCTACTACCCCAAGCTCGTCGCCATGCCGCCCTTCACGCCGGCCACGGGCAAGCGGATCCTCCTCGCCCCGGGCCGCGGACCGGAGCTCGCGCGCACCCTGGCCACCACGCTCCAGGACGCTGCGACCCAGCTGGGCCTGTCCAGCGTGCACTGGCTCTTCACCGAGCCCGACGAGCAAAGGCTGCTGGAGGAGGTCGGCTACCGGCGCCGCGTGTCGGTGCAGTACCACTGGCGGAACCTGGGGGACTGGTCGGACTTCGAGGGCTTCCTCGGGGCGCTCAAGAGCAAGCGCCGGCGCGAGATCCGCCGGGAGCGGCGTGTCGTGGACGATCAGGCGGTCACGGTGGAGATGCTCACCGGCGCCGAGATGACGGACGAGCACTGGGCGGGCCTGAAGCGCTTCTACTACGACACCGGGCGCCGCAAGTGGGGCCAGCCCTACCTGACGCCGGGCTTCTTCGACGCCATCCGCGCCACCTACGCCCACGCGGTGCGTTTCGCGGCCGCGACGCTGGACGGGGAGCTGGTCGCGGGGGCGATGAACTTCCACCGCGAGGGCAGCGATGCCCTCTACGGTCGCTACTGGGGCTGCGATGAGCGGCTCCCCCAGCTGCACTTCGAGACCTGCTACTACGCGGCCATCGACAACTGCCTCCAGAACGGCCTGACGCTCTACGAAGCGGGCGCCCAGGGCGAGCACAAGATCCCGCGCGGCTTCCTGCCCCGGGCGATCACCTCGGCCCACTGGATCGCGGCGCCGCCCCTGGACGAGGCGGTCGGCCACTTCCTGGACAGCGAAGTCCAGCACAACGAGCAGCTGGTCGAGGTGCTCTGCGAGCGCAAGTCGCCCTTCCGGCCCTGAGTTCCCGGCTCGTCGGTCCTACAGGCCTAGGATGTCCGCATGCGCCCTGTCTTCGCGTTCCTGCTGCTCGCTTCGCTCGCTTCGGCCGCCTCGGCCGCCTCGGGCCTGCCCGCGGGCGTGACCGAGCTGGAGGTCGGCGGTCCCCTGGAGATCAGCGGGGTCGCGTGGCTGGGCGACGGCTACGCGGTGGTCGGGGACGACGAGCCGGACGAGGGCTTCACCTGGCCCGCTGGCGGTCGCTTCCCCTTGCCCTCGGGCCTGGACGACCCCGAATCCCTGGACGCGCTGCCCCTGGCCGACGGCTCGACCCTCTGGTTCTTCCTGGGCGAGGACCACGCGCGGGTCGCGGACGACCGCGGCGGCCGCCTGGACCTCGGCCCCGAGTTCGCGGAGATCTGCGGGCGCGGCGTCGAAGGCGTGTCCGCGCGGCTGGGCGAGGCCATCGAGGTGGCCGTGGTGTTGGAGGGCGGCTTCTTTTCGAGCCCCTGTGCGCAGGCCGAGGCCTGGCGCAAGCCGAAGCTCGCGCGCTTCACGTGGACCCCGGGCGTGGGCGCCTCGGCCGTGCGGGTGGTGGAGCTGGACGTGGTCGCGCTCGACGACGGGCAGCGCTTCCGCGCCACGGACGTGGCCTGGAAGGGCGAGGAGCTCTGGGTGCTGCTGGGCTCGGGCTCGCCCGGCTCGACGAAGCCCTACCGGCACACCTGGATGCAGCGCTTCGGCGACGACGGCAAGCCGAAGGGGGAGCCGCTCAAGCTGGAGGATCGCTGGGGGGCCTACCGGGACGGCCGCAACTGGGAGGCGCTGGACGCGACGCCCTGGGGCTTCGTGCTGGGCTTCGACACCAAGAAGGGGCGCCAGTTCCTGGTGGAGATGGCCTGGGACGCGCCGTCAGTGGAACCCTAGGGTTCCTCAGACAGCCGCTCGAGCAGACGCTCCGCCTTGCGGATCTGCCCTTCGAGCAGCGCGATCGTCTCTTCCAGCTCCGACCGCCGGATGGAGCCGGGCTCGAAGCTGTCGCGCTCGGTGACCAGCCGCTCGTGGTGCGAGCGCAGGTCCCCGAGGAACTCGTCGAAGGCCTGGGCCTTGCGGAGCTTCTTGCGGTCCGGCGCCGTGGCGAACAGGTGGCCGACCGAGTCGACGATCCGCCTAATCTTCTTCTTCTTGCCCAAGATTCCCCCGCTCGATTCGGCGCATCTCGCCCGTGAGGCTGACCCGCGCCAGGTAGGGATGCGTTTCGATTGCCTCTCCATAACTACCGGCGGGCTCTTCCTCCATCAACATCTCGTCGTGGATCTGTTGAAGCGACGAGCCGCGCGGCACGAACAGCCGCTTGGCCGCGTCCAACAGGGAGCGTACGACATCGGCGGCGTGCCCCTCGTCGTTCATCAGGCTGGTGGCCATGGCCGTGGTGATGTGCCCGCCTCGCACCAGGGCGTCGAAGCGCTGGTCCGAGGCGCCGGTGCGCTCGGCGATGCGTCGGGCGAGGCGCTCGAAGGCCACGAGCTGCACCGTCGGCTCGTCGACGGCCTTGATCTCGTAGAGCCGGCGCAGCGCGCGGGCGATCTGGAGCCGCAGGTCCTTGTAGCCGGCGCGGATGGCGCGGTTGTCGCTGACGGCGTAGCGCTCGACGTTCTCCATCATCAGGGTCATGGACTTGACCGCCCGCGCGATGTCGCCGCAGGCGGTGCGGATGGCGTAGGCCTCCTCGATCTGCTCGGCCGACATCGCCGGCTGCGCCCGGGCCATGAACTCGACGATGGCCGCGTAGCCCGTCTTCACCTTGCGGTAGTAGGCGTCGAGCACGTTCTCCTCGACCAGCTTCGGATCGAAGTCGAGCATCTGCCCCAGATTCGCGCGGGAGAGGATGTCCCCTCGGTGCAATCCGACCCCGTGCGCGAGGATTCCGAAGGCTGAATCGAAGAGGCGCCGGGCCTCCAGGGACAGCACCTCGAGCGCCGTGGAGGGCAGGCTCAGGGCGGCCTCGTTGAGGTAGACGGTCGCGTCTTCGTCGTCGTCGCTCGTGGGCTGGAAGCGGGACTCGAGGTTGCGGACCAGCGGACCGATGGCCGGGGTCATCACGACGACCCCCATCACGTTGAAGAGCGTGTGGAAGACCGCGAGCTTCAGCGTCCAGTCGTCCGGGGCGAGGCCGATCCAGCCCGACACGACCTCCACCGCCTCCTTGAACAGCGGCATCGCCAGCACCGCCAGCGCGCCGG
>JAJDAI010001104.1 GCA_029261955.1 Deltaproteobacteria bacterium
AGAGATCGACTCGCGGGTCTTCATGATCGCCATCTCGACGACGTAGTTGCCGGCCGACTTCGAGCAGATCTCGAGCGCGTCGAGGATCGGAACACCGGAGCTGATCATCGTGCCGAGCGTGCGGCAGAAGCGGGCGACGGCCACCTTGCGGAGCAGATCGCCGAACGCAGGCAGGCGCAGCAGGACGCGATCTCGACCGCGCTTGCCCCACTCGGTCTGGAAGACCTGCCGCATCACCACGACGAAGACGGCTGTCCCGACGACGGCGTGGATCGAGTAGTTGACCGAGAAGTCGGAGATCCCGATGAGGATCTGCGTGGGGACCGGCAGCTCGGCGCCGACCTCCGAGAACATCTTCTCGAAGACGGGGACCACCTTGGTCATGATCACCGCCATGATGATGATCATGATGATGACGATGGCGATGGGATAGACCATCGCGCCGCGCACCTTGCGCTTGAGCTTGCTGTTCTTCTCGATGTAGGACGCGAGCCGGTTGAGGATCGTGTCCAGGATGCCGCCGACTTCGCCGGCCGCCACGAGGTTCACGTAGAGCTCGTCGAAGGTCTTGGGGTACTTCTTCAAGGCGTCGGCGAAGGTGGCTCCACCCTCGACGGTTTCCTTGATGTCGGTCAGCTGCGACTTGAAGGTCGGGTTCTCGACGTTCGTCGCCTGGATGTCGAGGCACTGCACGAGGGGCAGGCCGGAGTCGATCATCGTGGCGAACTGCCGCGTGAAGACCACGAGATCCTTCTCGCCGACCGAGGGCTGGAGGAACGCGGGCAGCACGATGTTGATGTCGCCGCTGAGATCGAGCCCCTTCTTCTTGACCGTCGTGGGCTTGATCTTCATCTCGCGCAACTTGGTCATCACGGCGGCCTGGTTGGCCGCTTCGACCTCACCCTTGCGCACCTCACCGGTGGCTGTGCGGCCCTCGTAGACGAACTTCGGCATTCGGGTCGACCTCCGCGCTAACCATGCGACTCATGTCCAGAACGACGCCCTGGATTCCCACAATGGCGGGAGCATACGCGATGAAGGGGGGTCCCCGGTAGCTTTCGGCTCATCCTGAGCAGCGAAGCCACCGGGCCCGGTTGAGGCCGGGTGCCATCCCTGATAGCCTCGGCTGCTGGATTCCGCGCCTCCAATGTGGGTGCATCCAGCGTCTCCAGGGAGGATCCCAAAGTCGTGATCACTCAGGTTCCCGGTCCCACACGGGCGGGTCTGCGCGCCCTCGCGGCTGCCGCCGCCGTCTTCGTGTTCTCAATGGGCGCGAGCGCCTCGGCGGCACAGCTTCTCGAAGTCATCCCGAGTGATGACGTCGCCGGCACCATCCGTGTCGGAGTGCGCGACGGAGCAGACCAGACCCCCAAGGTCGTTGCCAACGGCAAGGACGTCGACCTCCAGGTGGCGGATCGCAAGACCTCGCTGCGCTGGCAGCCGTTGGTGATGATGGTGGACACCGCCAACGTCAGCGCCGGCCAGCTCGACAAGATCAAGCAGAACGTCGTCGGCATCACGAAGCGTGAATTCGCGGGTGGTTCGCAGTACGTCAAGGTCGTCGGTGACGACGGCAACGGCGACCAGATGAACAACCCGGAGACCGCCGAGTCCCGCGCCCAGGCCCTCGTGGACGGGTGGACGGCCCGGCCGGCGCCCAACCCCAAGAAGCCCAACTGGTCCAACGTCGGTGCCTTCCTGGGCGGGGCCTTCGCCGCCCCGTCGGTCAGCCGCGCGCGCCCGTGGGGCCTGGTCTTCTCGAGCCTCTGCGTCTCGCCGGACCTGAACGTGCCGGACCTCAGCGGCTTCCCCGGTCCCATCCGCTTCCTCACCTGGAACAACGATCTGCCCAAGGGCTGCCTCGAGCAGCGCGAGGCGTTCCTGGCGAAGGTGCGTGAGACGAAGAAGGACATCGAAGTCCTCGACATCGCCGACCCGGCGCAGGCCGAGGCCGTCAAGAAGGCCCGCGCGGGCCGCAGCGACATCACCGACGAATCCATGATCCTGTCGGGTGTTCCCTACGACGGCGGCGCGCTGTTGCTCTCGGTCTCGGTCGAAGGCAGCGAGCCCTGGAAGGGTGGATACACCGACGAGTCGGCCCCCTCCGAGTGGTCCCGGCAGGCGACCATCGCCAGCCAGGCGAAGAGCCGCAAGATGATGATCGGGGGCTTCGGTCTGCTGGTCATCCTGGTGCTGCTCGGCGCCGTCGTCCGAGCCCGCACCTCGGCAGCCGAGGTCGGCAAGTGGGAGGCGGTCGGCGAGGCCGAGGACCTCTCGGCGACGATGGACCCGGACGCCTGGAACGCCACCATCTTCCAGCTGACCGGCGCGATGCCCGTGCTCGCGGAAGTGCGCGAGGCGGCCCAGCTCGGGCCGGGCAAGGAAAAGAAGAAGAAGAAGGCCAAGCCCGCCCCCAAGGCGAAGGCCGAGCCGAAGGTCGAGGTCGCTCCGGTGCCGCCCGAGGGCTCCGAGTCGACTCAGAACGTCGGCCCGCAGACGCCGGCCACCCCGGGCAACACCGGCATGACGGTGGCGATGCCGGTGCTGGACGACGGCACGGGCTACGACGCCGACACCCCCTTCGAGATCGGCGTGCTGCTGCGCGGCAAGCCGGTGGCGCGCAAGACGAAGAAGTTCCGCAAGGTCTTCAGCATCGGTCGGGCCACCGACAACCGCGTCGTCATCCAGAAGGACGACACGGTGCACCGCTACCACGTCGTCGTGCGGCCCGCGCTGCAGGGCAAGGAGTGGTGGCTCGAGGTCTCCCCGACCGCGACGAACCGGACCAACCTCAACGGCAAGGACCTGCGCGCCGGTGGCCGCTACCGCCTGCCGGCCCGCTTCCGGCTCCAGCTGGGCGAGGCGACCGAGGTGCGCGGGCGCGCTGCGACCGACTGAGTCTCCGGAACGCGATTGAACTCAAGGCCCCGCTTCGGCGGGGCTTTGTGGTTCTGGCGCGGGGCGCCGCTCCGGCTCAGCGCGCGTAGCCGCCGCCACGCGCGTTCCGCGCGTTGTTGGCGATCATCGACTGCAGCTCTTTGTGGTCCTGGCTGCGGGACAACGCGATCTCGAGCGTGATCAGCCCGCGCGTGTGCAGATCGAAGAGCGACTGGTTCATCGTCTGCATGCCCGTGCGCGCCTGTCCCAGCTGCATCGCCGAGTAGATCTGGTGCGTCTTGTCCTCGCGGATCAGGTTCCGCACACCGGGCGTGGGCAGCAGGACCTCGGTGCAGACCGCACGCCCCGGCCCGTCGGCCCGCGGCAGCAGCAACTGGCAGATGATGCCCTCGAGCACGAAGGACAGCTGCGTGCGCACCTGCGTGCG
Source organism: Deltaproteobacteria bacterium (assembly GCA_029261955.1). Lineage (GTDB taxonomy): Bacteria > Myxococcota_A > UBA796 > UBA9615 > UBA9615 > CALCXL01. Next base: position 3,326 of record JAJDAI010001104.1, read on the forward strand.
CTGGTGGGGCGGGAAGACGTCGATGATGCGGTTGACGGTCTGCACGGCCGAGTTGGTGTGCAGCGTCGCCAGCACGAGGTGGCCCGTCTCGCTGACCGTCAGGGCGGCCTGGATGGTCTCGAGGTCCCGCAGCTCGCCGATGAGCACGACGTCGGGGTCCTCGCGCAGCACGTACTTCAGCGCCGCCCCGAAGGAGTGGGTGTCCTGCCCGACCTCACGCTGGTTCACCAGCGCCTTCTTGTGCGGGTGGATGTACTCGATCGGGTCCTCGATCGTGAGGATGTGGCGCGGCGACTCGGAGTTGAGCAGGTCGATCATCGACGCGAGCGACGTGGACTTGCCGGAGCCCGTGGGCCCCGTCACCAGGATGAGGCCGCGCGGCTTGCGGACCAGCTCGCCGAGGATCGGCGGCAGACCCAGCTCGTCGAGCGAGGGCACCGTGTAGGGGATCACGCGAAAGGCACCGGCCACGGCGCCGCTCTGGCGGTAGATGTTCGCGCGGAAGCGGCTGAGTCCCGGCACCTCGATCGACAGGTCGAGCTCCCACTCCGTCTCGAAGCGCTGGCGCTGGACCTCGTTCAGCTGCGAGGTGCACAGCCGCTCGGTGTCCGCCTCGTCCAGAGCGTCGGTCTTGATCGGGATCAGGTCGCCATCGATCCGCAGGACCGGAGGCGCGTCGACCGTGATGTGCAGGTCGGAGGCCCCCTGCTCCACCATCGTCTGCAGGAGGAGCTCGAGGGTCAGGTCGGCCACTGCGGAGCTAGTCCTCGGTCGTCGTGCGGACGACCTCGTCCACCGAGGTCATGCCCTCACGCAGCTTGGTCAGCGCCGACATGCGCAGGCTCTTCATGCCCTGGCGGATGGCTTCGCGCTTCAGCTCGAGGGTCGAGGCCCCGTTCAGGACGAACTCACGCAGCTCTTCGGTCAGGACCATGATCTCGTAGACGGCGATGCGGCCCTTGTAGCCCGAGCCGTTGCAGGTGCGGCAGCCCGCGCCCTTCATGACCGTGAAGCCTTCGATGTCGTCGGGGTGCACACCCAGGTCGAGCAGGACCTGCGGCGGGACCTCGATCGGCTCGCGGCACTCGACGCAGAGCTTGCGGCAGAGCCGCTGGGCGGCGATGAGGATGACCGATGCGGCGACCAGGAAGGGCTCGATGCCCATGTTCAGCAGGCGGCTGACGGAGCTCGGCGCGTCGTTCGTGTGCAGGGTCGAGAGCACGAGGTGGCCGGTGAGCGCCGCCTTGATGCCGATCTCGGCCGTCTCGAAGTCACGAATCTCGCCGACCAGGATGATGTCCGGGTCCTGCCGCAGGAACGACCGCAGCGTGGAGCCGAAGTTCAGGCCGATGTCGTCGTGCATCTGGACCTGGTTGATGCCGAAGAGGTTGTATTCGACCGGGTCCTCGGCCGTGGAGATGTTCACGTCGGTGCGGTTCAACTCGGACAGCACCGAGTACAGCGTCGTCGTCTTGCCGGAGCCGGTCGGCCCCGTGACGAGGATCATGCCGTAGGGCGTGTGGATCGCGTTCTTGAAGCCCTCGAGGGTCTTCTCCTCGAAGCCCAGCTTCGTCATGTCGAGCTGCAGGTTCGACTTGTCGAGCAGCCGGAGCACGATCTTCTCGCCCCAGATGACCGGCAGCACGGAGACGCGGAAGTCCATCTCCTTGTTCTTGCCCATCTTGAGCTTGATGCGGCCGTCCTGAGGCAGCCGCCGCTCGGCGATGTCGAGGTTCGACATGATCTTGATGCGCGAGGTGATGGCGTGCTTGAGCTTCACCGGCGGCTTCATGACTTCGTAGAGCATGCCGTCGATGCGGTAGCGCACCCGGAGCTGCTTCTCGAAGGGCTCGACGTGGATGTCGGAGGCGCCCTTGCGGATGGCGTCGAGCAGGATGAGGTTCACGAGCTTGATGACCGGAGCGTCTCCAGCGGACTTCTCCAGGTCCAGCTCGTTCATGTCCTCGTCGGCATCGACGATGTCGACTTCGTCGTCCTCGAAGTCGAGCATCACGTCGTCGAAGGTGACGTTCGACGTGTAGTACTTCTCGACCGCGGCCTCGATGGCCTGCTCGGACGCGACCACGACCTCGACGTTGTATCCAGTGAGGAACTTGATGTCGTCGATGGCGAAGATGTTGGACGGGTCCGCCATCGCCACGATGAGGGTCGAGCCGGTGCGGTTGACCGGGATGACCTGGTGCTTGAGCACCACTTCCTTCGGGATGAGCTTGATGATCTCGGGCTCGATGTCGAACTCGTTGAGATCGATCGACGGCACGCCGTACTGCTTGCTCAGGAAGGCAGTGAGCTCGTTCTCCTCGATGAAGCCCATCTTGGTGAGCTGGTAACCGAGGCGTCCGCCGGTGCTCTTCTGCTCCTCGATCGCCTGCTGGAGCTGGAGCGGGGTGATGAGCTTTTCGCGAAGAAGAAGCTCGCCGAGTCGTCCACTGCTGGCCATGTGGGGGCTCTCCAAAGGGTCCTGATCGCCGCACGGGATTGCGGACGGACCAAGCTACCACGACTGGTCTCACCGATGAGCGGGTGCGTGGTCGCGCCTTGTCCCATCCGTCCCGTCAGGGGATGGCTTCGTAGACGGCGCGCAGGGCGCGGGCGTGCGCAGAGGGGGCGCAGCGCGGGGGCAGAAGCGGCTCGAGCCGGGCCCCGGCGGCGGCCGAGGCGGCAGCAGCCAGGGCCGCCACGTCACCGGGGGGAACGGAGACGGCGAGATCGGGGTCGCGCAGGCCGCCCACCGCGAAGCCGACGGCCGGCACCCCCAGGGCCCGGGCCTCCAGCAGGACCATCGGCAAGCCCTCGCTGCGGCTGGGCATCACGAGCACGTCGCTGGCAGCGAGGAGCAAGGCGGGGTCGTTCCGAGCGCCGAGGGGGAGCAGGGCCGGGTGGGCCTCCAAGCGGACGCTGCCCCGTCCAGCGACCAGCAGGAGCGCCTCGGGGTGCAGTCTGCGGAGCTCCGCCGCGAGCGCGGGCAGGTGGTCTGCCCCCTTCTCGAGACCGAGGCGACCGAGGAAGAGGAAGACCGGGCCGGCGCCCTCCAGGGCCAGGGCCTCGCGGGCGGCGTCCGCGTCCGGCGCGTCCGCCGCGAAGTAGGCCGCGTCGAGCGTGTTGGGCACGACCTGCGCTCCGCGAACGTCGATCCCGTCGTGCACCGCGACCACGGCCTGGCAGCCACGGAGGAGGCTCTGCGCGGCCTGCACCCGAGCGCGGTCCCGGCCGCTGTTCAGCACGAATCCGTGCAGGCTGTGGACGTGGGCCACCCGCGCCAGCCGGGCGGCCACCGTGCCCCAGAGCAGCGCGCGCTCCCCGTGGCTGTGCAGCACGCCGCGGCGCCCCAGCAGGCGGAGATGATGCACGAGGTCACCGATGGCGCCGACGTCCGCGGCGGAGAAGCTCCAACGCTGGTGGGTTGGCAGGCCCCGGCGCTCGAAGCGGGCAACCGCCGTCGAGGGCCCTGCGGTCACGAGCCAGGCCTGCGCCGGCTCGCCCTCTGCCAGCTGCGCGGCGAGGGTCTCTTCCAGGGATCGGGGGATCCCCGCCAGATCTCCCGGCCAGGCGAGCGCGTGCAGCACGGGGCGGAGGTCAGCCACGGGCAGGACCCTACGTCCTCAGCCCGCGCCGCGCACGAAGGCGATGAGCTGCTCGGCGCGGCGTTCCCAGCTCTGCTCGCGGACCGCGTCCTGGCGCGCCCGCCCGCCTCCGTCGAGCAGCGCGGCCTGAACGGCCTCGACGAAACCGCGGCTCCCCTGCCCTGCCTGGACCATCGAGCCGGCGATGCGCTCGACCTCCGGCAGCGGGGTCGCGGCCACCGGCACCCCGCTCGCCAGGTACTCCCGGAGCTTGAGGGGGCTGATGCTCTCCGTCTGGGCGTTGCGCAGGTAGGGCATGAGCAGCACGTCCGCCGCGCCGATCCACGCCGGGAGTTCGGGGTAGGGCACGGCGGGCAGCGGGTGCACGTTCGGGCGCTCGGCCAGCGAGCCCAAGGGCACCGTGCGCTCGCCCAGCAGCACGATCTGGAGCTCGGGGTGCTCGCGGGACAGCGAGGCCAGCGCCTCCAGGTCGACCCGCTCGTCCACTTTGCCCGCGAAGAGCGCGCAGGGGCCGTCGAGGGAGACCAGGAACGGGGGTGGCGGGCCCGGGGACGCGAAGCGGGCGAAGTCGACGCCGTGCTCCAGCAGCTCCGCCCGCGGCACCGCGTCGCGGCGGGCGGCCAGCAGCCCCTGCCCCGAGGCCAGCAGGCCCACCGAGCCGGCGAGCAGGCGCCGATCGCAGCCCCGGATCCGGTCGTGGGCGTAGCCGGGCCAGA
>JAJDAI010001105.1 GCA_029261955.1 Deltaproteobacteria bacterium
GCTCCTCGGCCTGGGCGACCGAGAGCAAAAGCAGCGCTGCGAACCACCTCATGCCGTGTCCTCCTCGGCCGAGTCGTCGTCGTCACCGGGGTACAACTCGTCGGCGTCGGGCAAGACGCAGCCAGCCAGGAACACGATCAACAGCAGGACCAGCCTCATGGCAGCCTCCCCGTGATGCCAAAGACGACTTGTGACTCATCGGCCACGAGCCAGGGCAGGGCCGCGACCTGCGGCGTCTTCTCAATGGATCCCACGACCGCGATGACGACGCCCGCGACCGCGACCCCGGCGCCCACCCCGATGAGCCCGAGGCCCGCGCGGTTCTGGGTGACGGAGTCCTCGTAGTCGGTGCGGTCGGGCAGGAGCTGGCCCACCTCGGGCAGCCCCTCGTTGAAGGACGCGAGGTTCAGGCCCAGGCCCGCGGCTGCGGTGCCCGCGCCGACCCCGAGCAGGGCGAGCCCGGCGATGGTCGTCGGCTTGGGTGGGGGGCGAGCCACGACGGCGCCCTCCACGATCTGCTTGACCGGCTTGCCGTCCAGGCCGAAGAAGGCGCCGCCTCGGAAGACGACGACGCCGTCCTGGCTGACCAGCGCGACCTCGTCCCAGCCCTCCGCCGCGGCCAGGGCGCCCAGCCAGGGCGCGTAGCGGTTGTTGCCCGCGAGCAGGCCGTCCATGAGCTTCACGGCGGTGGTCAGGATGATGCCCTGCTCGGGCACGCCAGCCGCGGGCACGCTGACCCAGAGGCCGCTGCGCGAGGAGTCCGCCCAGAGCAGGTGGCCGCCGACCAGCAGCCGGGGGGTGCCGTCGTCCGCGCTGCCATTGAGGGACACGCCACCCTCCAGCTCGCGCACCAGGGCGGCGGGGGGCTTGGCGACCGCGTCGCGCAGGGCGTCGAGGTAGACCGTCTGGGCTGTCGGTGGGTACTCGCTGGGCCAGGCGCGCGAGGGGTCGAGCGCGGCGGCCTGGCCGAAGCTCCGGCGGGCCTCCGCGGGCTTGTCCTCGTTGAAGGCGGCCATGCCGCGCAGGAAGTAGAGCTCGTAGAGGTCCTCCGCGCTGGCGTCCTCGGCGTAGCAGGCGATGCGGCTCGCGATGGCGTCGATCGCGTCCAGGGCGCCGCCGTACTCCATGTCCAGCATCGAGGTGCGCACGACCAGCAGCTCGCCGCGCAGGGGCCTCGGGGCCTCCTTCGCGCAGCGCTGGGCCGGGGCGCCGACCACGACGGCCTTGTTCCCGCCGACGTCCAGGCGATCCCAGATCAAGCCCGCGAAGGCGGGCTCGTCGAGCTTGCCCTTCACCGCCGCCGCGGCGTCCGCTTCGCTGACGCCAGGCCCATAGAGCACCTGGGGCGCCGCGTCCGCGAAGCCTCCAGCGAGCAAGAACAAGGCGCACAGCGCGCCCATCAGAGGTTGTTTCGATCCCATCGGCCCCATCCGCCCCAGCGGTTTGTCGCACTCCGATCCCGTCCCCAAACGGCATCGCAATCTCGGACAACGACACTCTAGGCCGAGCCCCCGCAAGCGTCCCCTCGGCATGCGTAAGGGGATGTAAACGGCGCGATTCGGCCCGATCCGGACAGTTGCCCTGGGCGCCCCCCGGCCTCCTGCGGTAGAAACCGATCCAGGAGTCGCCATGCGCATCGTGCATTTCCTTTTGATTCTCGCCCTCTCCATCCCCGGGCTTGCCTTCGCGCAAGACCTCGACGGAGACAGCTTCGAGGTCTCCGACGGCGACTGCGACGACAACGACGCCAGCGCCTTCCCCGGCGCGATCGAGGTCTGCGACGGCGACGACGAAGACTGCGACGGCGAGATCGACGAGGTCGGCGCCAGCCCGCTGATGTGCGACACGGCGCCCGACGAGGTCGCGCCCTTCGACAACACGGTCAATGGAAACCTGATCGTGCACGTCGAGAGGCACCTGGATTCGCACGACTTCGGCGCGATCCAGCTCTACCAGTCGGTCTCCCCGCTCCAGCAGACGACGCCCGGTGTCATCGAGAACGTGCAGAGCATCATGGTGCGCAACTGGATGGGCACGATCAGCTGGCAGGTCTTCGCCAACGCGCTCTTCACCTTCCCCCCCGAGGTGACGGTGCACGGCTGGGTCATCGACCGCAGCAACGGCGGCCCCATCAACCGGAGCCTGGACTCGGTCTTCTCGACGGTGCCCGGCGGCCTGTCCATCGCCCCCAGCAACAACACCCAGTTCGAGAACGCGTCCCAGGACTACGCCTTCGTCAGCGGCCAGACCGCCCTCTTCCACAGCTACATCGCGAGCGCCGCGGATGAGGCCCGCCTCATCATCTCCTACGACCCCGAGGTGGTCGGCGAGCTGAGCTTCGAGGTCGCCATGCAGAGCGGCGGCATCCAGGACCTGACGGTCTGCGCCGACGACCTCGCGGAGCCCGGTCCCTTCACCGTGCCGCTGACCGGCACCGACGACGAGCAGATCGACGGCGACGGCGACGGCATGACCGAGTGCGACGGCGACTGCGACGACGACGACCCGCTGACCTACGACGGGGCGCCCGAGGTCTGCGACGGCATCGACAACGACTGCGACGGCGCGGTGCCCGCGGACGAGATCGACGACGACGGCGACGGCATCTCCGACTGCGACGGCGACTGCAACGACGCAAACGACACCGTCTTCCCCGGCGCGGACGAGCTCTGCGACGACCTCGACAACGACTGCAACGGCAGCCTCGGCGGCGACGAGATCGACGACGACGGCGACGGC
>JAJDAI010001106.1 GCA_029261955.1 Deltaproteobacteria bacterium
GCGAGGCGGATGTCTTCAAGATCACTCCGGCCGAGTTGCTCGATCTCACCAATCGGCGCCACTTCAACGTCGTCCTCTCCGACATGATGGCCGCCACGACCGGCCACCACCACAGCGATCACCAGCAGCGGCTGGACCCAGAGAAGCGAAGAAGGCAGGACGTCCCCCACGCCGTGACCATAGCCCCGAATGCTAAAAGGCACGCCATGAGGCTGCTCCTGCTCCTGTGCCTGCTGCTGGCTGGCTGCGACCGTTTCGCCCCGCCCCCGGTGCAGGAACCTGTCGATCCGGGCCTGAGCGGTTCGCTCGTCGTGGGGCTGCTGCGCACCCCGCCCTCGGCCGAGGCGGCGCTGACGGAGCTGCGCGCGAGCACCCCCGGGCTCACGCTTCGCTTCGTGCGCCTGGAGGCCAGCGAGCCTCCCGGACTCGGCTCGGAGCCCCTCGACCTCGTCTTCGCGCACGACGCCGCGGAGCTGGTCGCCCTCGGCGAGCAGCTGAAGGCCCTGGGTGAGCACCCCGCGCCGCTCCCCCCCTTCGCCGACCCCCTGGGCCGCTGGCTCCCCCTCGGGGTGCGCGCCCGCGTGCTGCTCGCGCACCGCATGCTCGCCAGCCCGCCGACGGGGCTGGTGGACATCGCCGAGCCCCGCTTCAAGGGCAAGCTCGCTCGACCGCCGGCCGCCTTCGTCGACACGCTGGTCGAGGCGCTGCTGGCCAACCGCGGCGAGCAGCCCGCGCGGGATCTCGTCGACGGTCTGCTCTTCAACGACGGCGACGGCGCCCTGGTCCTGCCCGACTCCGATGCGGTCGTGGCTGCGGTCTTCTCGAAGCAGGCGCAGGCGGGCGTGGCCGAGCACGACGCCGTGCACCGGCACCTCTTCCCGAGCCTCGGCCCCGAGTTCACCCCCGACAGCGCGCACCGCGCCGTGTCCGAGGCGGCCGTCCAGCTCCTGCCCCCCGACGCCGACGCTACCGGCGTCACCTGGACCGCCTCCGCCGCGGGCATCCCGGCCACGGCGCCGCAGCCCGAGCTGGCCCGAGCCCTGCTCGATCGCCTCCTCACGCCCGAGGGGCAGCAGAGCTGGGCGCGAGCGACGCGGGAGTACCCCGTGACCGCGAGCGCCCCCCCCCTGCCCGGCCTGGCTCCGCCCGGGCAGTTCACCTGGGCCGCGGCCGGCCCCGCCGATCTGCTCAATCACGCCGCCCGGGCCCGCGAGCTCGTCGAGGCAGCCGGCCTGCGCTGAGCCCCCTTTTGTTGCCGGCGCCCCAGACAGCTGAGCGAACCCGCACAGGCCCTCCCTGGCCCGATGATCCCCACCAACACCCGATCTTCGCCGGAGTCACGCTCCTTGACAGGGCTTCGTCCTGGGGGTAGCTATCCACTGAATGAGCGTTCATTCAGTCGCTTGACCCCGCCCGGGAAGCCCCCGAGAACCCAGGAGCCGCAGATGGCCGAGCCCACCCTCATCGACAACAAGAACCGCTCCCAGGAAGAAGACGCGTCCATCGCCGTCGCGGAGGTCAGCCGCGAGCTGGACTGGAAGTCCAAGTCCTTCATCGGCTCGCTCTACATGGGTGAGCTCGACGCCAGCATGGCCTTCCCCTTCCCCGAGCAGCCGGCCGAGGACAAGGCCGCGGCGGACGACCTCATCGAGCGGGTCGATCTCTGGTGCGCTGAGCACGTCAACGGCGAGGAGATCGACCACACCGGCGTCATCCCCGCGCACGTCTTCAAGGGCATGCAGGACTTCGGCCTCTTCGGCATCAAGATCCCCACGAAGTACGGCGGCCTGGGCCTGAGCCAGACCAACTACATGCGGCTGCTCTCGACCGTCGCGCTGCACTGCGGCAGCACCGCGGCCACGCTGTCGGCGCACCAGAGCATCGGCGCGCCCCAGCCCTTGAAGCTCTTCGGAACGGAAGAGCAGCGGCAGAAGTACCTGCCGATGTTCGCGAACGGCAGCATCTCCGCCTTCGGGCTGACCGAGCCCCAGGTGGGCTCCGACCCGGCCAACATGGTCACGGTCGCGGAGCTCACCGACGACGGCGAGAACTGGATCCTCAACGGCGAGAAGCTGTGGTGCACGAACGGCGTCATCGCCGACGTCATCGTGGTCATGGCCAAGACCAGCGTGCAGACCCGCGGCAGCCGGGAGATCAACCGCATCTCCGCCTTCGTCGTCGAGACGAAGTGGGAGGGCGTCGAGGTCATGCACCGCTGCGAGTTCATGGGGATCCGCGCGATCGAGAACGGGATCATCCGCTTCACCGACGTGAAGATCCCGAAGGACAACCTCATCTGGGGCGAGGGCAAGGGCCTGCGCCTGGCGCTGACCACGCTCAACGACGGCCGGCTGGGCATCCCCGCCATCGCCGCGTCCGCCATGCGGCAGGTGGCCGACTTCAGCGCCAGCTGGGGCAAGAGCCGCTACCAGTGGGGCCAGTTCATCGGCGACCACGAGGCGGGCGCCGACAAGCTCGCGCGCATCGCGGCGGGCGCCTACGCCATGGAGACCTTCGCGCAGTTCGGCGCCGCCATGTCCGACCGCGGCGACGTCGACATCCGCATGGAGGCCGCCAGCGCGAAGATGTTCAACACGGAGCTGGGCTGGGAGCTGATGGACACCGCGCTGCAGTTCCGCGCGGGCCGGGGCTTCGAGACGGCGACCTCGCTGGAGGCTCGCGGCGAGGGCAGCTTCCCCATGGAGCGGGCGCTGCGCGACTCGCGCATCAACCGCATCGTCGAGGGCACGACGGACATCATGCACCTCTTCCTGGCGCGTGAAGCCCTGGACAAGCACCTCAAGCTGGCCGGGGCGCTCTTCAACAAGAACGCGAGCCTGGGCGACAAGCTCAAGACGATCGCCCAGGCCGCAGGCTTCTACGCGACCTGGTACCCGAAGCTCTGGCTCGGCGGGCTGTTCAGCTCCTTCCCGGGCTTCTCGGGCACGCTGGGCCGCCGGATGAAGTTCGTGGACCGGCGCGCCCGTCGCCTGGCCCGCACGCTCTTCCACCTGATGGCGCTGAACGGCCCGAAGCTCGAGAAGCGGCAGCTGAAGCTGGCCCGCGTGGTCGAGATCGGCGTCGAGCTGGCGGTCATGGCCCTGGTCGCCTCGCGCGCCCAGACGGCGCTGAACCGCGGCGACAACAAGGAGCTGCCGCTGGCGGAGTACTACCTCGGGTGGGCGGAGCACCGGGTCGACGACCTGTTCCGCAAGCTCAGCAAGAACAACGACGCCGCGGCCCGCAAGCTGGCGAAGGTGCTCCTGGAGCGGGCCGAGCCCATGCCCGAGACCCTCGGCACGGCCGAGCTGACCCCCCTCCCCCGCGAGTTCGGCTCCGACCTGACCTCGGGCCGCCAGGAGAAGCGCCTGGCGCACGGCGGCACCGCGCCCTCGCCGGCGAAGGCCGCCCCGAAGAAGGCCGGCTGAGCCGGGGCCTCACCCCATCCCGCAGCGGGGTGTCCTTCGGGGCGCCCCGTTTCGGTTCTGGGCGCTGGCTTCTGCCGGGGCGCGGCCTCATCCTTCGCGGCCGTGTCCCCCGCCCGCCAGGAGCTGTCCGCCCTGCTGACCCTCGCCTGGCCCATCGTGGTGGCCCAGGTGGGCATGAACCTGATGTCGCTCGTCGACACGGCGCTGGTGGGCCCCCTGGGGCCGGACTCGCTCTCCGCCCTGGCGCTGGGCGGCACGATCTACTTCGGCATCCTCATCCTCGGCCAGGGCACGCTGATGTCGCTGGACGCCCACGTCTCTGCGGCCTGGGGAGCGGGCGACAAGGCGGAGTGCCGACGCGGGCTCCAGCAGGGGATCCTGCTCGCCCTGGCGATGTCGCCGGTGCTCATGGGCGCCATGACAGTCGCGCCCGACCTGCTGATCCTCGCCGGCTACGACCCGGCCATGGCGGAGCTCGCGCGGGTCTACGTCGGCCCCCTGCGCTGGGGCGTCCCCGTGTCCCTGCTCTTCACCTGCCACCGCTCCTTCCTCGCCGCGACGGACGTGACGAGGCCGCTGCTGATCAGCGCCGTGATCGCCAACCTGCTGAACGTGGGGCTGGACCTGTGGTGGATCGACGGCGGCCTCGGCGTGCCGGCCCTGGGGGTCACCGGCGTGGCCTGGGCGACCGCGACCTGCCGGCTGGCGCTGCTCGCGCCGATCGCCTGGGTGGCGTGGCGCCGGGCTGACTACCGCAGCTTCCCCACCGTCTCCTGGCGCCCCGACACCGCGCTCATGGGCCGCCTGCTGCACGTGGGGGTGCCGGTGGGGCTCCAGTACTTCGCGGAGGTCTCGGCCTTCGCGGGCGCGGCGATCCTCATGGGTGCGCTGGGCGCCATCCCGCTCGCCGCCCACCAGATCGCGCTGAACTCCGCGTCCATCGCCTTCATGGTGCCCCTGGGGCTGGGCGCCGCCGCTGCGGTGCGGGTGGGGCAGGCGCGGGGGCGGGGCGACGCAGCGGGCGTGGCCACCGCGGGCTGGACGGCGCTGGGCGTGGGCTTCGCCTGGGCCGTGATCTCCGCGGCGATCTTCACGCTGGCGCCCGGCGCCATCGCCGGCTTCTACGGCGTCGACGGCGGCGTCTTCGTCCTGGCCCTCGACTTCCTGGCGCTGGCCGCCATCTTCCAGGTGCCCGACGGCATCCAGGCCGTGGCCGTGGGCGTGCTGCGCGGGCTCGCGGACACGCGCGCGGCCTTCGTGATGGCGCTGCTGGGCTACGTCGTCGTCGCCGCGCCCTTTGCCGTGCTCGGCGCCTTCGTGCTGGCCGACGACCCCCGCTTCATCTGGGGGGGCCTGGTGGCGGGCCTGAGCGTCGCGTCGGTGCTGATGGTCCTGCGCTTCAAGTGGCAGGTCCGCGAGTTGGCTACTTGAGGCCCAGCTCCGCGCCGATGGTGCGCACGAGGCCCGGGTCGACCTTGCCCTTGTGGCCCTTCATGACCATGCCGATGAAGGGACCGAGCCGCCCGTTGGCACGCTCGGCAAAGGGCGTGACCAGCTCGCGCGTGGCCGCCTCGTCCATCAGCTGGGGCATGTAGGGCGAGAGCAGGTCGATCTCTGTCTGGTACTTCGCGGCCAGGTCGGTGCCCTTCAGGGCATCGAGGCTGCTGCTGAGCTGCTTGACGTAGGACGCCACGAGGTCGCGCTGGGCCTGCTCGGTCCACTCCGTGAAGTTGCCGGACTTCTCGACCTCGAGGAACTTGGCGATCACCCCACCCAGCAGCTCGCGGGTCTCGCGATCGCGTGCCTTGAGGGCGGTGATGGACTGCAGCTTCAGGTCGTCGAGGATCATGACGGGGCTCCGTTGCGGGAGCGCAGGATGGGGCCGCTCCCCGGCCCGCGCAAGCCCGGGGCTCAGGGGAGGTAGGTGAACTCCTGGTAGTAGCCGCCGTTGGCGCCGCCCACTCCGCAGGGCGCCGGGCCGCCGGAGTTGCAGTAGGTGCTGCGGCTGAAGGTCCCGAAGCCCACGTCGTAGTTGGTGGGCACCGCGTAGGAGGCGTAGTAGCGGGTCGACGTGTTCCAGTGCACGCCGATGGCGTAGTGCGTACCCGAGCTCAGCGGCACGTTGATGACCCCGCTGCTGTAGAAGCCCGCGCCCACGTCCGCGACGGTGACCGTCTGCTGGTCCTGCAGCGTCCACGGCCCGCTGTTGGACGCGCCGGAATACACCGAGAAGATCAGCGTCGTGGTGCCGCCCGGGTCCAGGTACTGGCTGAAGCTCTGCAGC
>JAJDAI010001107.1 GCA_029261955.1 Deltaproteobacteria bacterium
CGCACGCGAACAGCTCGCCGCCCTCGGTGTGTCCGCGCGGCGCATCGCCGGCAACGCCTGGGGCATCACGGCGCAGGTGCCGCGGGACCGCCTGGACGACGTCGTACGCGCGTGGCACGCGGCCTACCCGGGGCTCGAGGACGGGGCGAACTGACGCGGTTGGCCTTGCGGCCGATCGGCACTATGGTCGGCGGGTCAGGGGGATTGACGATGCTCGAGTACATCCTGAAGCCCGCGAACCTGTTCACGAGCGCCAGCCTGTTCTGCGGCGTCTCGGCGATCATGTGGGCAGCCGGGACGGACGGGGGCGATCCCGTGGCGCTGGCCAACGCCGCCCTGCTGATCGTGTTCGCAGGCATCTTCGATGGACTCGATGGCCGCGTGGCCCGCATGACGAACACCGAGAGCGAGTTCGGCGTGCAGCTGGACTCCCTCGTGGACGTCGTCTCCTTCGGCGTGGCGCCGGGCGTGCTGCTCTACCGCTGGGGCCTGGACGTCTACGGGCAGGCCGGCTTCGCCGTCGCGTTCGCGTTCATCCTCTGCGGGGTCTTCCGCCTGGCTCGCTTCAACATGCGGGCCGCGACGCCCCAGAAGCCCGGGCCCAAGCGCTACAACGAAGGCCTGCCGATCACCTGCGCCGGCGGCATGGTCGCCGTGCTCGTGCTGCACCACGCGCGGGTTCGAGCGGTCGAGGTCGAGAGCACGATCTCCGTCCTGCTCCTGACGCTGCTCCTGTCCTACCTGATGATCTCCACCGTCCGCTTCCGCACCTTCCGCGAGTTCCGGCTGGGCGCCGCCACCATCGCGGCCCTGGGGCTGCTGGCCGCCACGAGCGTGGTGGTCCTGGTCATCTCGGACTGGACGATGCTGCTGGTCGTCATCGGCGGTGCGTACATCGGCGCCGGCCTGCTGGAGGAGGTCCTCTTCTTCGCCCGGCGACGCCGCGCGGACGACGTCTTCTACCTGGACGACGAGGCCGCAGCCGAGCTGGACGAGGCGCCGCTCGAAGAGGACCTCGCCACGCGCTGACCCTCACTTCGCGGGCGCGGGCTTCTTCTTGTCGCGCGCCTCGACGCGGTCGCGCATCGCCAGCAGCCGGGCCGAGATCACCGGGTCCTTCGGCCGCAGCTCCAGCGCCCTCAGGTAGGACTGGGCTGCGAGCATCCAGAGCTCACGCCGCTCGTAGGCCTCGGCGACCCCCATCAGGAACTGCACCCGGTCCGCATCGAGGCGCAGGGCCTCGTAGTACAGGGGGTAGGCCCCCGTCGCGGAGTCGAGCAGCAGCTCGATGTTCTCCTCGGACGTGGAGTAGTGCAGGTTCTTGGGCGCGTTGAACTCGATGCGCGCGTTGTCGTCGGTGTTCGGGATGCCGGTCTCAGAGAAGGCCGCGATGCCGTCCTCGTCCATCAGCAACAGGGCCAGCAAGTCGTAGGGCTCGTGCACGCCGACCCGGGCCAGGTCCGCTGCGCGCTCCCCGCTCCAGTCCCGTTCGAGGAACTCCCCGGGCAGCACGTCCATGGGCAAGCGCCCGCCGACCAGGATCAGATCCGTGTCCTCCACCGCCGAGAAGGCCAGCGCGTGCGGGAACACCTCGAGGAAGGTCGCGAGCAGGCTGCGCAGGTCCTCCTCCCCCATGCCGTAGACCTGCGTCCACTGGACGAAGATGCCGTCGGGCGCCAGCCGCGAGCGGCCGAGCTGCAGGTACTCGCGGGTGAACAGGTTCGAGACGCCCGAGATCCAGGGGTTGCTGGGCTCGTTGATGATGACGTCGTACTCGACGTCGGTGAGCACCAGGTGGTTGCGCGCGTCGTTGGTGATCATGTGGACCCGCGGGTCCTCCAGCGGCCGCCCGTTGTGCTGATCGAAGTAGTGCGAGGCCTCCACCACGGCCGGCTCGATCTCCAGCACGTCGATGCGCTCGAGGTTGCGGTCGTGGGTCACCGATCCGGCCGTGATGCCCGAGGCCAGGCCCACCACGAGCGCCGTCTTGGACTCGGGTCGGTACAGGAAGGGCAGATGCCCGAGCAGGACCTGGGTCCGCAGGTCTGACTGGGTGGATGCGTCGACCTTGCCGTTGTTGGCGAGCCAGATGTTCCCCGAGCCCACGGAGCGGGCGACGGTGACCACGGAGGTCACGCCCTCGGCGTAGTACAGCAGCTCGAAATCCGACAGCGCGAAGTTGCGGACCGCCTCGTGGCTCAAGTCCGACAGATCGCTGACGTACTTGTACATGCCCGAACTCATCAGCAGCGGGTCCCAGGGCGGCCGGGCCCGCGCCGCACCGAGCCCGAGCAGCAGCACCAGCCCGGCCACCGCGAAGCGACGAGCGGGCACCACAGCACGGCTGGCGAAGAGGCCCGCCGCCAGCACGAGATCCAGCTCGACCGCCACGAGCAGGGTGCGCTGGATGCCGAGCCAGGGGATCAGCACGAAGCCGGCGAGCAGGGCCCCGACCACCGCCCCGAGCGTGTTGCCCAGGTACAGGATGGACACCTGCCGGCCGACCTGCCCCGGACGGTCCACCGCGAGGGCCGTCGCGAACGGAAAGGCGAGCCCCAGACAGAAGGTCGTGGGCGTCATCACCAGGCCGGCGAGCAGCGCCTGGGCCACGAAGACGAAGCTGTCGTGGCCGGCGAAGACCGCGTAGAGATCGACGTACCAGTAGGGGAAGAAGCGGAAGAGGTGGTTCGTGGCGAAGGCCGCGAAGCCGGCGCCCGCCAAGGCCCCCGCCAGCCAGGGCAGCGGCCGCGTCGTCGGCTTGCTGACCTGCCACGAGCCGTAGAGCGAGCCGCCGGCGGTGCCCACCAGGAACGCCACCAGCATCAGCGAGAAGGCGTAGACG
Organism: Deltaproteobacteria bacterium; assembly: GCA_029261955.1. GTDB lineage: Bacteria > Myxococcota_A > UBA796 > UBA9615 > UBA9615 > CALCXL01. Next base: position 2,843 of record JAJDAI010001107.1, read on the forward strand.
GACGAGCCGAGGATGAGGGCGAGGAAGCGGCTCCAGGCGACCTCGTAGACCATGGCGCAGGCCCCGGAGACAGCCAGGGCGCCGATGGCCAGGCGCGCGACCCAGGCGCGGCGGCCCGGGGCGAGGTCGGGGTCGGGCGCCAGGTCCAGCAGGGCGGCCTCTTCGGCGCGCTCCTCCCGGTCATCCTCGAGCAGCGAGGAGTGGGTCACCTTCGCGGCCCAGAGCAGCGCCGCGACGCCGACCCCCAGGTTCGCGACGGCCGCCAGCAGCTCCGTGGAGCGCACGCCCAGCAGGGGCAGCAGGACGAAGCCGGTGGCCCAGGTGCCCACGACGGCGCCGGCGGTGTTCACGCCGTAGAGCAGGCCCGTGCGCTGGGCCACACGGGACATGCGGCCGGCGATGAAGCGGGCCAGCAGCGGCAGCGTCGCGCCCATGGCCGCGGTCGGCACGACGAGCAGGGCGGCCATGAGGAGGAGGCGCAGCAGCTGCGCGCTCCACCAGTCCACCGACTCGGCCTCGAAGGCGCTGGCGTACAGCCCCGTCGCGAGACGCAGGAACCAGGGGAAGCCGATCGCCCAGAGGCCGATGAGCAGCTCGAGCACCCCGTAGACGACCAGGTGGCGCCGCACGCGGTCGGCGAAGAGGCCACCGAGCGCGCTGCCCCCCGCGAGGCCGAGCATGAAGGCGCCGAGCACGGTCGAGATTGCGAGCTGCGTCGCGCCGAAGACGAGCGTCAGCCGGCGCATCCACAGGACTTCGTACAGAAGCCCCGACGCACCGGAGAGGAAGAAGAGGATCAGCAGCGGAAGGAGCGGCGCTGGTGGCCGCCCCGTGTCGTCCCGGGTCACCGCCGTCGGCGGGCCCCGAGCGCCAGCCCGAGCAGGAGCAGGGCGACCGGCGTGCTCGATCGGGTTCCGGCGAAGCTGCACTCGTCGCTGGTCGACTCGCAGCCGCCGCCGAGGTAGCGGTTGTCCTCAGGCACGACGTTGCTGCTGAAGAACGGCGCGCTGTCGTCGTCGTCCGCGCTGTCGTCGTCGTCGCGTTCCTCGGAGTCGAACTCGGCCTCGGTGCCGTCCTCGAAGTCCTCGTCGAACTCCTCGGTCCAGTCTTCAGCGACCGCCGGGGCGGCGAGGAGAAGGACAGCCAGGATGCTGAGCAGGCGGGTCATGCTCCGTCTCCGTTCTCGGGCGCGGGATCGGCCGGGGGCTCAGCAGGCGCTTCCTCGGCTGGTGCCGGCTCAGCGGGCGCGTCGGCGGCGGGAGCCTCTGCAGGCTCGCCCTCGGGCACGGGGTCGGCGGCTTCCTCAGCAGGCGCGGGCTCCGCGGGAGCCTCCTCGGCCGGAGCGGGCTCCGCGGCGGCCTCTTCAGTCGAAGCCTCTTCGGTCGGAGCCTCGTCAGTCGGAGCCTCGTCAGTCGGAGCCTCTTCGGTCGGCGCAGCCTCCGCGGGGGCCTCAGCGGCCGGGGCAGGCTCGGCCGGAGCGTCCTCGGCAGCAGGCGGCGCGGCCTCATCCGCCGGGGCCTCGCTGGGCTCGGGGACGGACTCGGGGGCGGGCGCAGGCTCGGCCGGGGCGACGCCCTCCGGGTCGGGGCAGCCATCGCCGTCGTCGCCGATGCCCTTGTTCTCCGCCTCGTTCGGGCAGGCGTCGGAGGCATCGGGGATGCCGTCCGCGTCGTTGTCGGGGTCCGGGCAGCCGTCGAAGTCGACCCAGCCGTCGGCGTCCTCGGCCTCCTCCGGGCAGTCGTCCTTGCGGTCGTTCAGGCCGTCGCCATCCGAGTCCTTGGCCGCCGGCGACGTGATGCGCACGCCGGCGAAGGCCCGCAGCCGCGGCACACCGAACCCGATGATGCCGGTGCCGGCGCCCAGCTCCAGCGCGACGCCGTTTCCGGGGCGCAGCAGCAGGGACGCAGACCACTCCGAGGTCACCCGGCTCGTCTCGCCGGTGTAGGAGAAGCTGCCCCAGGTCTCGGCGCGGATGCCGATGAGCCGGGTCGGCGAGACCTCGACGCCAGCCTTCCAGTCCATGCCCAGGAAGCGCGAGAAGCGCCCGTGCTCGACCTTCGGCCGGACGTGGATGGGCGTGTAGTTGATGAGGAAGCGGAACTTCGGGAGGTAGACCTCGGCCAGGACGTCGACGGCCACGTTGACGCCGTTGTCGCCGAAGTAGCGCGCCGCCATGCCCGTGGGCAGGGAGATGGGCACCTGCACGCCGAGGCCGAAGGTCTTCTCCTTCGGATCCAGGATGCGCACCTTCGGGATGAGGACCAGATCACCGACCGCACCGGCGTCCTCCTCCGCGACCGGGAAGTCACCGCCCGTCGGGTCCGCGCCCCACACCAGGGC
>JAJDAI010001108.1 GCA_029261955.1 Deltaproteobacteria bacterium
CACCGAGGCGCTGCGGCTGCTCCACTTCCCCGAGGGCAGCGCCGACGTGCCGGCTCTGCGCGAGGGCACCCACGCCGCGCACGAGGCGCTGCTCTTCGAGGACCTCTTCGTGCTCCAGGTCGCGTTGGCGCTTCGGCGGGCGGCGCTCCGGCAGGAGGGGGCACGGGCCAGCGAGCCCTCGGAGCTGGCGCACCGTGCGAGGGCGTCTTTGCCCTTCCAGCTCACGGCGGGGCAGGAGGAGGCCCTGGCCGCCATCCGGGCCGATCTCGCGGGGGAGCGGCCGATGCTGAGGCTGCTTCAGGGCGATGTGGGCGCGGGCAAGACCCTGGTCGCCCTGCTGGCCGCTTGCGACGTGTTGGCGGCGGGTGCGCAGGTCGCGGTGCTCGCGCCGACCTCGGTGCTCGCGGCGCAGTGGCACGCCCGCGCCTCGTCCTTGCTGGAGCCCCTCGGCGTGAGTCCGGCCTTGCTCACGGGGGCCCTCGGGTCGCGTGAGCGCCGTGAGCTCCTGGACTCGCTGGACTCCGGCGCCGTCCGGCTCGTGATCGGGACTCACGCCCTGATCCAGCAGACCGTGAGCATTCCGGAGCTCGGGCTGGCGATCGTGGACGAGCAGCACCGCTTCGGCGTGTTCCAGCGCGCGGCGCTCCAGGCGCGTGGAGGTCGGCCGCACCTGCTCGCCATGACCGCGACGCCCATTCCCCGCTCCCTGGCGCTCACGCTCTTCGGCGACCTCGACCTCACGGAGCTGCTGGGCCGTCCGCCGCGCGGGCCGCTGACCACGGAGCTGCTGGACCGCGCGGCGCGGCCGCTGGTCTGGCCCCGGGTGCGGGCCGTGGCCGAGCGCGGGGAGCGGGCCTACGTCGTGTGCCCGCGGGTGGAGGGGGAGGGGCGCGGCGTGCTGCGCACCGCCGAGGAGCTGGCCGAGGGCCCCCTGGCCGGGATTCCCCTCGGCGTCTTGCACGGCCGCATGCCCGACGCCGCCAAGGCCTCGGTGCTCCGGCGCTTCCGGGACGGGGAGCTGCGCGTGCTCGTGACGACGACGGTCGTGGAGGTGGGGGTCGACGTGCCTGAGGCGACCTTGATGGTGGTCGAGGACGCGGATCGCTTCGGGCTCGCGCAGCTGCACCAGCTGCGGGGGCGGGTGGGCCGCTCCGAGCGGGGAGGGGCCTGCATCCTGCTCTCCGAAGCCAACGAGCGCCTGACCCTGCTGGCCTCCAGCGACGACGGCTTCGTCCTGGCCGAGCAGGACCTGCGACTCCGCGGGCCGGGGGACCTGGTGGGCGCGCGCCAGTCGGGCACGCCGGCCTTCGCGCTGTTCCGGTCCCCGCGCTTCGCTGAGCTGCTGACCGCGGCTCGCGACGCGGCGCGCGAGACCGTGCAGCGGCCCGATTTTTCGGCCGAGGCCTTCGCGGTCCTGCGGCAGGCGGCGGCGGCGCGCCTGCCTCGCGCGGGCGCCCTCGATAGCTCCTAGCTGACCGGAGCTCCTAGCTGACGGGAGCTCCTAGCTGACCGGCAGACGGACGTCGTGGTCCGTGCGGCCACCCCAGTCGGTGGTCACGACCACGGTCAGCTCGGGCTTCAGCTTCAGCGTGCCGCCCAGCGCGCGGTAGGGCTTGATGCCGAAGGAGCGCTGATCCAGCGGGACCTCAGCGACCCGCCGCTCGCCCAGGTCCCGGAACTGGATCCGCACCGGCTGCTCGCGCCCGCAGAGGGAGAGGGTGCCGGCGACCGAGGCCCGTCGCAGGGACTCGCTGCGGAAGACGATCTTGGGGTACTGCGCCGAGCGCAGCACGTCGTCGCGGATCGTCGCCTCGATCTTCGCCTTGTCGCTGCTGCTGAGCGCCCGCGGCTGGGGCTGGCCCCGCTTCATCGCGGTGTCGACCCGCAGCGAGCTGGCGTCGATGGTGGCGACGACCTGGTCGCCTTCGGCCTCGACCGTCAGCCCCGTCACGTCGAGGCGCAGGTCGTGCGCCACGCGGGACAGCAGGCCGTCCTTGTAGGTGAGGATCTGGATGCGGACATCGGCGTCGAAGATCGGCATGGGGCGAGCCTACCAGCCCTCCGTGCGCGCTCGCCTGACGGCTGGGAGGAGGGGCCCCGGGACGGGGTGATCGCCTGCGCGCGCATCTGGTACGCTTCGCCGCGTTTTTGCAGGAGGATCCCGTGGCCGAACCGCCCCAGTTCAAGAATCTCGTCGACTTGCAGCGGACCAGCTGCGCCAAGTTCGCCAGCAACCCCATCTTCGGCGAGCGCTCCAGCGCCGGCGAGTGGTCCTACATCACCTACGGCGACTTCGGCGCCATGGTGGACCAGTTCCGCTCCGGCCTCGCGAGCCTCGGCGTGCAGGCGGGGGACCGCGTGGCGGTCATCTCCAACAACCGCCCCGCCTGGGCCGTGGGGGCCTACGCCACCTACAGCCTCGGCGCCTGCATCGTGCCCATGTACGAGAAGCAGAACGCCAAGGACTGGGACTTCATCATCCGCGACTCCGCGGCGAAGGTGCTCCTGGTGGCCAACCAGGGCATCGCCGACAAGGGCGCCGCGCACTTCGACGCCATCGAGTCGCTGGAGCACGTCGTCAACCTCAGCGGCGACGCCTCGGACCCCAAGTCCTTCGTGTCGCTGTGCGAGCACGGCAAGGCCAACCCGGTGGACCCGGCGGATCCCGACTCGTCGGATCTCTGCGGCTTCATCTACACCTCGGGCACCACGGGCAACCCCAAGGGCGTGCGCCTGAGCCACGGCAACATCACGTCCAACGTGAACGCCGTGCAGCACATCTTCCCGATGGAGGAGTCGGACCGCTCGCTGTCCTTCCTCCCCTGGGCCCACTCCTTCGGCCAGACGGTCGAGCTGCACTGCGGCCTCAGTTTCGGCTGCTCCATGGCCATCTGCGACGACGTGAACCGGCTGACGGAGTACCTGCCCGAGGTGAAGCCGACCCTGCTCTTCTCGGTGCCGCGCATCTTCAACCGCATCTACGACAAGCTGAACAAGCGCATCGCCGCCGGTTCGCCCATCAAGCGCTTCCTCTTCAACACCGCCATGGCTGCGGCCTCGGAGAAGAAGGCGCTGGCGGCCCAGGGCAAGAGCAGCGGCTGGGTCGACTTCAAGTACAGCAAGCTCGATGGCATCGTCTTCTCGAAGATCCGCGCGATCCTCGGCGGGCGCCTGCGCTACGCCTTCTCGGGCGGCGCGGCCATCAGCAAGGAGGTCGCCGAGTTCATCGACAACGTGGGCATCAAGGTCTACGAGGGCTACGGCCTGTCCGAGACCTCGCCCATCGCGACGGCCAACTACCCCGACAACCAGCGCATCGGCTCGGTGGGGCGCGCGATCCCGCACGTCGAGATCATCATCGACACCGACGCGGTCGACGGGAAGATGGGTGACCAGGGCGAGATCCTGATCAAGGGCCCGAACATCATGCAGGGCTACCACAACCTGGATGACAAGACGGCCGAGGTGATGCGCGAGGACGGCGCCTTCCGCTCCGGCGACCTGGGTCGCCTGGACCCGGACGGCTTCCTCTACATCACGGGCCGGATCAAGGAGCAGTACAAGCTCGAGAACGGCAAGTACGTCGTGCCTTCGCCCCTGGAGGAGCAGCTCAAGCTGAGCGGCTACATCAACCAGGTCATGGTCTTCGGCGACAACAAGCTGTTCAACGTCGCCCTCGTGGTGCCCGACGTCGAGGCCCTCACGGGTTGGTCGAAGGAGCACGGTGTGGGCGGCGACCTGAACGCCTGGCTCGACGACCCCAAGGTGCACGCGCTCATCCAGGGCGAGCTCGACAAGTACGCCCAGGACGTCTTCAAGGGCTACGAGCGGGTGAAGAAGTTCACGCTCATCCCCGAGGAGTTCAGCACCGACAACGACATGCT
>JAJDAI010001109.1 GCA_029261955.1 Deltaproteobacteria bacterium
CACCGTGAAGCTCGTGACGAGCAGCGTCCCTTCGAAGCCAGCCTCGCGAAAGCCCCGGGCCAGCGCCTTCGCGGCGACGACCTCGCCGACGCTCGCCGCGTGCAGCCAGATCAGCGGTCCTGCCGGTCGCTCCCGGGATGCGTGGCCGAAGCGTTCCTCGCTGCGGTCGGGATCCTCCTTCCCCTGCCTCGCGCGCCGGCGCACCCACGCGCGCAGCGCCGGGCGCCCGGCTCGCCAGACGCCTTCGTACAGGGCCTGCACCGTGTCCTCAGTCGAGCCGGGAAGCCACCAGGCCTCGCGGCCCCGTGGTGCCTGCGAAGCGCAGGATGGCCTCGGCGAGGGGGTCCGCGCCCCAGCGCCCTGCTGCCTCCTCGATGCGGGCCGCGAGGGTCCCCTCCTGCTCGAAGAAGAGCCACCTCCGCAGCGCCCGGACCTGCGCGATCGACCCCCGGTCCACGCCCGCCCGGCGCAGCCCGACCAGGTTGGGCCCCACGAGCAGCGCCGGGTTGCCGCTGGCGATCGCGTGCGGCACCAGGTCCCGCAGCAGCACCGCGCCGCCGGCCACGAAGCCGCCTTCGCCGACCCGGACGCGCTGGTGCAGGCCCGCGTTGCCGCCCACGAAGACCGAAGGCCCCAGCTCCACGTGCCCGCCGAGCTGGACGTTGTTGGCGAGCACGACATCGTCCGCCAGCACGCAGTCGTGTGCCACGTGGGAGCCGACCATCAGCATGCAGCGGTCGCCGACCCGGGTCAGCCCGCGGTCGCCCTCCGTGCCGCGGTGCAGGGTCACGTGCTCGCGGATGAGGCAGTCGGCCCCGACCTCGAGCCGGGTGCCGTCGCCGGCGTAGCGCGCATGCTGAGGAGCCCCGCCGAGCGCCGCGAAGGGCCAGATCCGCGTGCGTTCGCCCACCCGCGTCGACCCCTCGACGGTGACGTGCGAGTCCAACTTCACGCCCGCTGCGAGCACCACGTCCGGTCCCACCACGCAGAAGGGGCCGACCGAGACATCGTCTGCGAGCTCGGCGGCTGGATCGACGACGGCGCTGGGGTGGATGCTGCTCACGTCTGGAGGCCCGGTTTCTAGCACGCCCCCCCATTCCGGGGCTTCCAGGCACCACCTCCCCCTGGCCCCCTGGCGCGGGTCTTGCTCCAATGCCGCCCGGAGACCGCCGCATGCGCACCTTGATCCCGCTCGTCCTGTTCGCCTTGCTCGCCGCCTGCGCCCCCGTGCGCGAGCAGGGCACCACCACGCTGCCCCCCTGCGACGACGACGGCTTCGAGCCCGACGACTCCCAGAACGCGGCCTTCGACATGGGGAACGGCGGCAACTTCGCCCGCATCATCTGCCCCGGCGACGAGGACTGGCTGAGCTTCCAGCTCGGCCCCAACGGCTACGGCGAGGTCTACTTCGAGCGCTCGGAGTCCTGGAACTCCCTCATCGAGCTGCAGGACGCCGACGGCAACGTGCTCGGCTCCAGCGAACAGCAGAGCGCGCCGTCCTTCTGGCTGAGCGTCTGGCAGGAGGGGACCTACTACGTGCGCCTCGCCCTGGAGCGGGACCAGGAGGCCGAGTCCATCAACCTCAACGCCTACGTGGGCGACGACATCATCGTCGGCGAGCTCACGTTGCCAGGGAGTGCAGGTAGCGCTCGGCGCTAGAGATCCGGTCGCGCAGGTCCGCGGCCTTCTCGAAGTCCAGCTCCCGCGCGTGCCGGTACATCTGCTGGCGCATCGTCTCGATCTCCTTGCCCAGCTTGTCCGGCCGCAGGTGGCGCAGGCCCTCCGGCAGCGGGTTCTCGGGCTCGGAGGTGACGTCGATGTAGTCCTTCTCGTAGATGCTCGAGAGGATGTCGCGGATCGCCTTCTTGACCGTCTCCGGCGTGATGCCGTGCTCGATGTTGTAGGCCTCCTGCTTCTCGCGGCGCCGGTCGGTCTCGTCCATGGCCTTCTTCATGGATTTGGTGACCTTGTCGGCGTAGAGGATCACGCGGCCGTTGACGTTGCGGGCGGCCCGGCCGATCACCTGGAGCAGGGAGGTCGCGGAGCGCAGGTAGCCCTCCTTGTCGGCGTCGAGCACCCCGACGAGTGAGACCTCCGGCAGATCCAGGCCCTCGCGCAGCAGGTTGATGCCGACCAGCACGTCGAATTCGCCCTGCCGCAGCTCCTTGAGGATCGTGATGCGCTCCAGCGCGTCGATGTCGCTGTGCATGTAGCGGACCCGGACGCCGAGCTCCTGGTAGTACTCGGTCAGGTCTTCGGCCATCCGCTTCGTCAGCGTCGTGACCAGCACGCGCTCGTCCCGCTCCGCCCGCAGTCGGATCTCCTCCAGCAGGTCGTCTACCTGGTTGCCGGCGGGCCGCATCTCGATCTGGGGATCGAGCAGCCCGGTCGGGCGGATCACCTGCTCCACCACGACACCGCCGCACTGCTGCAGCTCGAAGGGCGCGGGCGTGGCCGAGACGAAGATCGTCTGGCTGACCAGCTGCCAGAACTCCTCGAATTTCAGCGGCCGGTTGTCGATGGCGGAGGGCAGGCGGAAGCCGTAGTCCACCAGGTTCGTCTTGCGGGCCCGGTCGCCGGCGTACATCGCGCCGAGCTGCGGCAGCATCGCGTGGCTCTCGTCGATCATGACGAGCAGGTCGCGCGGGAAGTACTCGACGAGGGTCGGCGGCGGCTCCCCCGGCCCGCGGCCGCTCATGTGGCGGCTGTAGTTCTCGATGCCCGGGCAGCGGCCCATCTCCTGGAGGTTCTCCAGGTCGAAGAGCGTGCGCTGCTCCAGGCGCTGAGCCTCCAGCAGCTTGTCCTCGCGCTTGAGCTCCATGAGCCGGGCGTCGAGCTCGAGGCGGATGTTCTCGATGGCGATGGCGAGCCGCTGCTCCTCCGTCACGTAGTGCGACGCGGGGAAGACATGGGCCTCCTCCACCTCCTCCAGCGCGTTGCCGCGCAGGGGGTCGACCATGACGATCCGCTCGATCTCGTCCCCCCAGAACTCGACCCGCACCACCTGGTGGTCCTGGTGCACGGGGAAGATCTCGACCACGTCGCCCTTCACGCGGAAGGTGCCGCGGTGGAAGTCGATGCTCGCGCGCTCGAACTGCATGTTCACGAGGCGCCGGATCAGGCGCTCGCGATCGAAGTCCCCGCCCACCTTGATGGTCTCGGCGAGGCCCGAATAGACCTCCTTGCTGCCGATGCCGTAGATGCAGGACACCGAGGCGACGATGAGCACGTCCCGGCGGGTGAGCAGCGACTGCGTGGCACGGTGGCGCAGGCGATCGATCCGCTCGTTGATGAGGCTGTCCTTCTCGATGTAGGTGTCGCTGGACGCGACGTAGGCCTCGGGCTGGTAGTAGTCGTAGTAGGAGACGAAGTACTCGACCGCGTTGTCGGGGAAGAGCTCCTGGAACTCCCCGAACAGCTGCGCCGCCAGGATCTTGTTGTGCGCGAGCACCAGCGTCGGGCGGTTCACCTGCTCGACGACGCAGGCCATCGTGAAGGTCTTGCCGGTGCCCGTGGCGCCCAGCAGGGTCTGGAAGGCCTCGCCGCGCTCGATGCCGTCCATCAGCTCGGCGATGGCCTGGGGCTGGTCACCGGCCGGCGAGTACTCGCAGACCAGCTTGAAGTCGGTCAATCCTGGACCCGCTTGTCGGGGTCTTCCTCGGGCGGAAGATCGGAGCCGTCCTGGAGCGGCGGCTCGGGGGCCTCGGTGGGCGGCTCCTCGGGCTGGAGCTCGGGCTCGTCTTCGACCACGTAGCCCAGCTTCTGAAGCGCCTGCCAGTGCGTCGGGTCGACCTCCAGCTTGGCGCTCGCGCAGACGCGCTGGGCGCTCAGGGCCTGGAGCTCGTTGCGCAGCATGGCGGCCAGGCCGTGGGCCCTCGCCTGCAGGTGCAGGTCGTCGCCGCGCAGGCCGTCGCGCAGCTCCATCGCGTCGTCGCTGGTGTAGACGTGGCCCATCGGCGGCGTCCCGCCCACCACGAAGCGCCGGCCTGCCCAGTCCACCGCCGCGCCCCAGGAGTCGTTGCGGTACATGGTCTCGCTGACGACGGGCTGGGGCGCGAGGCCCTCGCCGCGGATCGCCGGCACCAGGCTGCGGCCCTGCATCGCCGCCGGCACGGGCCGACCGAGGGCTTCGAGGATCGTGACCGGCACGTCGACCAGCGAGACGGGCGTCGCGATGCGGCCGGGCTGGAACTCGACGCCCTTCGGCGGCCGAATGATGAGCGGGACCCAGGTCGTGTCGGCGTGCACGTTGTCGCCGTGGCCGATGTCGCCGTGCTCCCCGAATTCCTCGCCGTGGTCGCCGGTGATGATGATCCAGCTGTCGTCCCAGTGCCCGGCCTGCTCCAGCACCTTCTGCAGCTCGGCCATGCCGGTGTCGGTCTCGACCAGCTCGGCGTCGTAGTAGTCCAGGTAGTCCTGCCGATCGCGGCTGGGCTTGAAGGCCAGCAGCTCGACCTCGTGCAGGTGCTCGGGCAGGGGCGGCACGGAGTGGCAGGTGGAGGAGGCCTCGAGCTCGAAGTCGAAGGGCGGCAGCGTGTCGCCAGGCTGCAGCCCGATGGGGCCCTGCTCCGTCTCCTGCATCCGGCGGAGGATGGCTTCGGCGGGGTCGTAGGGGCAGTGAGCGTCGAAGAAGTGGGTGTGGAGCATGAAGGGCTCGTCGGCCACCCCGTCCAGGAAGTAGCGGCTGTACTCCAGGACCTTGTCGTAGATCCCGCTGCCGCCGACCCAGAAGAACTCGAAGCCCTGCCGGAAGCCGTTGTCCTCGGGTTCGAAGTAGGTGTTCACGCCCGAGAAGCCGGTCCGCCAGCCGCCGCGGTGCATGACCTCCGCCAGCGTGTCCGCCTCCTTGCAGAGGAGGTGGTCCGGCTTGAGCACGCCGTGGGAGCGGGGGTGCAGGCCGGTCGCGAGCGAGACCATCGTCGGCCAGGTCCAGGGCGAGGGCGCGCGGGCCCGCTCGAAGACGACGGCGTTCTTCGCGAAGTCGTCCAGCCAGGGCGAGGTCTGCCGGGCCGAGCCGTGCAGGCTGAGCCGGTCCGCCCGCCAGGTGTCCACCGTGAGCAACACGACGTTCGGGGCGCCGTCCGGCGGCCCCGCCTTGGGAGGCTTCACGCCCGTGAGCACCGGATCGCGGATGGCGAGGCTGGGGTGCGGCAGGGGCTGCCAGATCTCCCGCACGTCCAGCGGCACCGCTGCGAGCAGGAGGAGGAGGACGGGGACGAGGAGGAGGCGGCGCACGGCGATTCGCGTTCTACCACCGCATCAGGGCTGCACCCCAAGTGAAGCCCGCGCCAAAGGTCGCGAAGACGACCAGATCGCCCCGCTCCAGGCGCCCCTCCTCGACGGCCCAATCCAGGGTCGTGGGCAGGGTCGCGGCCGTGGTGTTGGCCCAGCGGTCGATGGTCACGGCGATGCGGTCCATGGACCAGCCCTGCCGCTTCGCGATGGACTGGATGATGCGCAGGTTCGCCTGGTGCGGGATCGCGAGCTTCACGTCGTCGGAGCTGAGCCCGTTGCGCTCCAGCAGCTCGGTCACGACGTCGCCCATGCGCCCCACCGCGTGCTTGAAGACGGTGCGGCCGTCCTGGTGCACGACGTGGAGGTTGGCGGCCACGGTCTGCGCCGTCGTCGGGTGCCGGGAGCCCCCGGCGACCATCTTCAGCGAGTCGCCGCCCGCGCCGTCGGTGTGCATCACGAAGTCGAGCAGCTCGCCGTCCGCGGGCTCGTCGGAGCCCTCGACCAGGAAGCAGCCCGCGCCGTCCCCGAAGATCACGCAGGTCGCGCGGTCCTCGAAGTCGATGATGCTGCTCATGGTGTCGGCGCCGATGACCAGCAGCCTCCTCGCCATGCCCGAGCGCACCATCGCGGCGGCCTGCGCCAGCGTGAAGAGGAAGCCCGAACACGCCGCGCTGGTGTCCCAGCCGTAGGCCCCCTTCGCGCCGAGCGCGTCCTGGACGAGGCAGGCGGTCGAGGGGAAGAAGTGGTCCGGGGTGACCGTCGCGACGAGGATGCCGTCGACGTCCGCGCCCGTCAGGCCGGCGCTGGCGAGGCAGCGTCGGGCGGCTTCGGTGGCCATGGACGCGGTCGCTTCGCCGGCCTCGCGGTCCACGAAGCGGCGGGTCTGCACGCCGGTGCGGGACTGGATCCACGCGTCCGAGGTCTCGAGGCCGAGCTCGTCGGAGAACCAGGAGTTGGGGACCTCCCGCTCGGGGAGGTAGCGGCCGGTCGCCGTTACGACGGCGCGTCGGGTCATTCGGGGCCCGGGTCGACTAGGGGACGTCGACGCAGAAGCCGCGGTCGGTGTTCTCTTCGTACCGGTTGGCCGCGTCTTCGCACTCGGACTCGATCACGTCGCCGCCGGCGGCGACCTGCGAGTCGAAGTCTTCCTTGCAGGAGCTGGCGTACTCGTCCTTGTCGGACACGCCGAAGGTCGTCCACTCCGGCGCCTCGCGCCAGGAGCCCTGGGAGCCATTCTCCAGGCAGAACTCGATGTAGTCCGCCGCGGAGTCGCAGTAGCGATCGCACGGGGCCGCGCATCCTGCGATCAGCAGTGCGGAGAGGCCGATGAGCAGCCGGACAGTTGCGTTCATGGAGGGGTCTCCAGGCACCACCCGATCGGTCGTGGTGGTTGCGAAGGTGCGCACCTTATAGAATTGATTGGCAGGACGCCAGGGCTTGCCGGACGGGTGCAGGATGCCCCCGCACGGGGTGGGGCACAGGCCCGCGATTCCGCCTGGGGAGGCACCGATGGACCAACCGACGAGCAGCATGCAGCTGTCCGCGCTCGACCCGGTTCGCCGGCGCTCCGGGCTGCGTCTGACCGGTCAGATCGTGCTCTTCTGCGCCGTCCATACGGTGACCTTCATCGCCGTCGGGGCCGTCCTGGGGCAGTCGAT
>JAJDAI010001110.1 GCA_029261955.1 Deltaproteobacteria bacterium
CCGTCCCACGCACCCAGGAGAAGGGGCCCGGGATGGGGCCGGCCTGGAGCAGGAGCTGGAAGAGGCGGGCGCGCATGCCGTCCGGGGCCGCCTGCCCCAGGGCGCGGCGGAGCGCGTCGGTGAGGGGGCCGGTGCCGGCTGCTTCGCGCTCCTGGGAGGCGGCGAAGCGCGCCTCGAAGGCCTCGAAGGCCTCGGGCTGGCCGCCCGAGAAGCGAACGGCGCTGAGCACCTCGGGCTCGCCGATGGAGACGAGCGTCGGGCTCTGGTCGCAGTCCTCGGACAGGGCGCGGTGCACGGCGACGCCGACGGTGTAGAGCAGCCGCTCCAAGCTGGGCGGGTCCCCGGGCCAGGTGGCGTTCGCGTGTTCCTCCCGGGCGCCGGGCAGGGGCAGCCACTCGCCGTGCTCGGGCATGCGCCAGGAGTCGACGTAGGCGCGGGTCAGGGCGCGGCCGAGCCACTGGAAGCTGCCCTCGGGCAGGGCGACGAGCAGGGCGTCGGCCCGCTGGAGGATGCGCACCCCCAGCTCGACGAGCGCGCTCGGCGGGAGCACCACCTCCGACGCGCCGAACAGCTCGAGCGGCGGGCAGTTGGCGCTGCGGGAGGACTGGGACATGCAGGCCCAGGGGCCTTCGAGTCCGGAGATCTGGTGCGCGTGGCGAGCCACCTGGAGGGTGCGGCGATCCATCAGCACGACCAGCGGCGCTGCGGCGAAGGCGCCGGCACCCAGGGGTTCGGTGCGGTTCGCGGCCAGCGCGGCCCCGATCTCCGAGCCCAGCTCGGCGACGTCCTTGCCGGCGGCGTCCTCGCAGACGATGAAGCGGCGCTGAACGGCGACCGCGACGGGCCAGCCGGCGCCGGGCAACCGCTCGCGCACGGTGCGGTGATCCCGGCGGCGCAGCAGGCAGCGCAGGTCCAGCTCGGGGTGCTCGGCTTCGTACTCCGCCAGCACCTCGGCCGCGGCGCGGGTCCAGGCGGCGGTCTTGAGGTTGCGCTCGGCCGGGTTCAGGTCCTGGCGATCGGCGGCGCGGCCCACGTAGCCACCCACGACGTGGGGCGGCAGGGCAGCGCGCGCCTCGGCCTGCAGGGACGAGGTCGGCGTCACTTCGCCGCGGGACTCCAGGCGCGCGCCCAGGGCGTCGGCGATGGAGGGGAGCAGGCGCGCACCCAGGCCCTGCGAGCGGAACCCGGCCTCTTCCGCGAGGCGGGACAGCTCGGGCGCGGACAGCGGCGGGGGCTCGGGCGGCCGGGTCGGGAGGTCCCCGACAGGCATGCGGTCGATGAGGGCCGAGATCGGGTTCACGAAGGAGCTCCTCGCGGCGGAAGCGGCCGCGGACTCGGCAGTGTAGCCGCTCATCCACGGACCTGAAGTCGTCTCACGGAGCCGCGCGGGGGCGCGCTCGGACGCTGCTACGCTCCCTCCGTGCTTCGCCTGCTCCTCCTGCTCTTGCTGCCCGCCCAGGCCCAGGCCGTCACCTTCTTCGTGGACGCCTCGGGCACCGCGCCCTTCGTCGACATCCAACCCGCCATCGATGCGTCCACGGACGGGGACGTCGTGGTCGTGGCGGCGGGCACCTACGGCCCCATCGACTTCGCCGGCAAGGGCATCACGGTCCGCTCCACGAACGGCCCGGCGGCGACGGTCATCGACGCGGCCGGCTCCGGCAGCGCCGTGGGCTTCGGCGCCGGCGCCCCCGACACGGCCCTGCTGCACGGCTTCACCATCACCGGCGGCGTCGGGACCTTCGTGGACACCGTCGGCTCCGTGGCCGGCGGCGGCGTGCTGATCGAGCGCGAGTCCTCGCCCCGCATCTCGGGCAACCTCATCGAGGGCAACGAAGCCGCGGTCGGCGCCGGCATCGCGGTGATCAACGCCACGCCCGCGATCTACGGCAACACCCTCGTGGACAACGTGGCCTCGGCCTCGGCCGGCGGGCTCTGGATCCGCAACGCGGCCTCGCCGGGCAGCGTGCTGGTCGCCTGCAACGCCTTCCTGGGCAACGAGGGCGCGGGCGTCGGCGGCGTCTTCGTGGACGCCGCTGAGCTGGCCTTCCACAACAACCAGCTCAACGGAAACCTCGGCGAGCGCGGCGGGCTCTGGGCCGAAGTCGACGCGGTCGGGCTCGTCGCCAACAACACCTTCGTCGCCAACGAGTCGGCCTTCGGGGCGGCCGCGGGCATCGAATCCCAGGCCGCTGGCCTCGACTTCGCGGGCAACCTGGTCGCCTACGGGCAGGTCGGCTGGGGCGTCGTGCGCGGCGCGTCCTCGGCGTCCTGGACCTACAACGACCTCTGGGACAACGCCGGCGGCGCCTGGTCCGGCCTCGGCGAACCCGACCTGCTCGCCGGGAACATGGCGCTGGAGCCGCAGTTCACCTCCTTCTCGGTGGCCGACCCCAGCAACGACGACCTGAGCTTGCAGCCCTCGCTGCTCAGCGACGCCGGACCGCCCACCGCCCCCTTCGACGACCTCGACGGCAGCCGCAACGGCGTGGGCTTCGAGGGCGGCCAACACCTCGGCTGCGACCTCGACGGCGACGGC
>JAJDAI010000112.1 GCA_029261955.1 Deltaproteobacteria bacterium
GCCCTGGCGGCCCCCGCCGGGCTGCTCTCGGCCCTCTTCCGCACCTGGTACGCGCCCCCGGCCCTCGGGCGGCTCCACCGGCGGCTGATCGAGCTGCTCGCTGGCATCCCCTCCGTCGTCTACGGCTTCTGGGGCCTGGTCGTGCTGGTGCCGCTGATCGGCCGCTGGCAGCCCCCCGGCGCGAGCCTGCTGGCCGGCATCCTCGTGGTGGGGCTGATGATCGTGCCGACCGTCACCCTGCTGGCGGACTCGGCCATCAGCGCGGTGCCCGACGAGGACATCCAGGCGGCCACGGCGCTGGGCCTCTCGCGCTCCGCGGTGCTCCGCGGCGTCGTCCTGCCCGCGGCCATGCCCGGGGTGGCCGCCGGCTTGCTGCTGGCGACGACGAGGGCGGTCGGCGAGACGATGGCGGTGCTGATGGTGACGGGGAACGTCGTCCAGGTGCCGGGCTCGCTCTTCGATCCCATGCGCGCCCTCACCGCCAACATCGCCCTGGAGATGGCCTACGCGATGGACGCCCACCGCTCGGCCCTGTTCGTGGGCGGCTTCGCGCTGATCGCGGCCGTGGCCGCGCTGGTCTGGGCCGCGGAGCGGGTGCTCGGCACCTCCAGCCTCGGGGCCGACCCTGTCTAGCTCCGACCGCGCGTTCACCGCCCTCGTCTGGGCCGCGGCCGGCGCCCTCGCCGCGACCTTCCTCTGGATCCTGGCGGACCTCGTGGGGGGCGGCGCCTCGGGGCTGTCCCTCGCCTTCCTGGTCTCGCCCACCGCCGACGCGGGCCGCTCGGGCGGCATCGGACCCATCCTCGTGTCGACCGCCCTCATCGTCGGTGTCTGCGTCGCGGTCGCCGTGCCCATCGGCCTGGGCACCGCGATCCTGCTGGCCGAGTACACCCCGCGGGGCAGCCGCTTCGGCACCTGGGTCCGCCGCAGCCTCGACGTGCTCGCCGGCGTGCCCTCCATCGTCTTCGGCCTCTTCGGCAGCGTGCTCTTCTGCAAGGTGCTGGGGCTCGGCTTCTCGATCCTGGCCGGCGGGCTGACCCTGGCCTGCATGGCGCTGCCCGTCCTCATCCGCGCCATCGAGCAGGGCTTCTCCGCCATCCCCGACGAGGTCCGCCTCGGAGCCGCAGCCCTCGGGCTGTCCAGGACGGGCACGCTCACGAAGCTCCTGCTGCCCTCCGCGGCGCCGGGGCTGGTGGTCGGCCTCGTCCTGGGCATCGGCCGGGCGACGGCCGAGACCGCGGCCCTCATCTTCACCAGCGGCTACGTGGACCGGATGCCGGGCTCCCTGATGGACTCGGGGCGCGCGCTGTCGGTGCACATCCTCGACCTGTCCATGAACGTGCCCGGCGGGACCGGCAACGCCTACGCCTCGGCGCTCGTGCTGCTGGGGCTGCTGCTGATCATCAACAGCGTGGCTTCCTGGCTGGGCGAGCACTGGCTCGGCCGCGGGATCGTCCGGTCATGAGCGCTGGCCTGGAGCTCCGGGACCTGTCGGTCAGCTACTCGGGCCGCCCGGCCCTGCGCGGCGTGAGCCTGGACATCGCGCCGGGGCGGATCACGGCGCTGGTGGGCCCCTCGGGCTGCGGCAAGAGCAGCTTGCTGAGGTCCCTGAACCGGCTCTCGGACCTGCTGCCCGGCTGCTCGGTGAGCGGCAGCGTGCGGCTCGAGGGGGCCGAGATCCTGGGCGCGGGGGTCGACGTGGTCGCGCTGAGGCGGCGGGTCGGCCTGATCTTCCAGAAGCCGAACCCCTTCCCCCTGTCCATCCGCCGCAACCTGACCTTTCCCCTGCGCGAGCACGGCCTGCGCGACCGCGCGGAGCTGGACGAGCGGGTGGAGCAGGTCCTGCGCGACGTGGGCCTGTGGGACGAGGTGGCGGACCGCCTGGACTCCCCCGCGCGCAGGCTGTCGGGCGGCCAGCAGCAGCGGCTCTGCCTGGCTCGCGCCCTGGCCCGGCGGCCCGAGGTCCTCCTGCTCGACGAGCCCTGCTCCGCCCTGGACCCGCGCTCCAGCGCCGTCGTGGAGGAGCTGATCGCCAGCCTGCGGGAGCGCTACACCGTCGTCATCGTCACCCACAACCTGGCCCAGGCCCGGCGCATCGCGGACGACGTGGCCGTCTTCTGGGTGGAGGGGGGCGCCGGCACGCTGATCGAACAGGGCACGGCGCAGCAGGTCTTCGAGCAGCCCCAGCACGAGCTCACCCGCAGCTACGTGCAGGGGCTGAGCGGCTAGGCGGCTAGACCTTCGTCCCGGCGCCGAGCAGCCAGCGGCCGACCCGCTCGACGGTGACCTGCTCCAGCCCGGCCGTCTCCAGGATCCGCTGCATGTCCTCGGGCCCGAAGCTGCGGTCGTGTCCGTCCAGGCCGTGCATCGTCTTCTTGGACGGCTTCACCTCGAGGTCGCTGACCACCGCGCGGCCACCGGGGCGCAAGCTGCGCACGAGCTCGTCGCAGGCGGCCTGCGGGTCGTCGAGGTGGTGCCAGACGGCCGCGCTCAGCGCGCGATCGACCGACGCGGACTCCAGGGGCAGGTCCATGCCGTCGGCCAGCAGCACCTCGATCCGCTCGCTCA
>JAJDAI010001111.1 GCA_029261955.1 Deltaproteobacteria bacterium
ATGTAGCCCTCGCGCTCGAGCACGATCGAGGCCAGGCGGCGGACCACCGCCTCGTCGTCGATGATGAGCACCCGCGGAGCCGAGGGCTGCCGGGCGGGCTCGGCCGGCTTCGCCGCTTCCAGGGCGGCGGGAGGGGAGACCCGCCGCAAGAAGACCCGGAATTCCCCGCCGCCACCGGGGGCGTCGTCCACCGCGATCCAGCCGCCGTGCTGCCGCACGACGCCCAGGACGACCGCCAGGCCGAGCCCGCTTCCGCGCCCGATGGCCTTGGTCGTGAAGAAGGGGTCGAAGAGCCGCTCCCGCGTCGCCGGGTCGATGCCCTGGCCATTGTCCGCGACGAGGATCTCGACCCAGTCGCCTGGACGCGAGCCGTCGGCGGTGTTCTCGGCCTCCTCCGGGCTCACGGTCCGGCTGCTCACCGACACACGGATCCTGCCCCCCTCGGGCCCGCCCTCCAGGGCGTCCCGGGCGTTGGTGCAGAGGTTGGAGACCACCTGCTCGAGCTGACGGGGATCGCCGCGGAACCAGAGGTCCTCAGGCTCGGTGCTGCACTCGATGCTCACCGAGGACGGCAGGGAGCGGGCGATGAGGCTGACGACCTCCTGGACCGTGCTGCCCGCGTTCACGTGGGTGAGGAAGACGCTGGATTGCTGCCCGAAGGCCAGCAGCTGCTGCACCAGCGCGGCGGCCCGGCGGCTCGAGCGCTCCATGTCGTCGAAGGCGAGCGCCTGGGGGCTGCCCTTCTCGACGTCGTTGCCGAGCCAGCTGAGGTGCCCGAGCAGGGGGGTCAGGAGGTTGTTGAACTCGTGGGCGACCCCCGCCACGAACTGGCCGACGGCCTCCTGCTTGCGGGTCCGGAGGAGCTGCGCCTCGAGGGCGCTCCGCCGGCCGATGTCGTGAAAAGAGACGACGCGAGCCACGCCGCCCGGCAGCGCGACATCCAGGGGCCGGACCGCGCACTCGACCGGCAGCGAGGTGCCGTCGGCGCGGCGCAGCTGGCCCTCGACCCCCGTCGTGGCCCGGCTCCCCTCGCAGACCGGGCAGAGGCCCTCGCCGGATGAGCAGTGGAAGCTGCGGTGGAAGCTCCGACCCAGCAGCGCCGGGCCATGGGCTCGCAGCAGGGCGTGCGCGGCGGGGTTCGCGAGCACGACGAGGCCGTCCGCGTCGAGCCCGATGACGCCCTCGGACAGCGCGTCGAGCACCAGCCCCTGGAGCTCCTGCGCGTTCGCGAGCGCCTGGTCCTGATCCTCGACCCGATCGGCGAATTCGTCGCGCAGGGCGACGGCCTCGTCCCGGGCCCGCGCCAGCTCCGCCGTGCGCCCTTCGAGAGATCGTACGCGCTCGACGGCTTCGGTCTGGGCCGTCGCCAGCGAGGCCAGGAGGCGCAGCGCGGGCAGGTGTTCCTGGCCGAAGGCTCCGACGAGCGAGCCGTGTTCCAGGTAGAGCGCGCCGGAGATCCGCCCCGCCTGGCCCACGGGCAGGCAGAGCAGCGACTCCACGCTGCCGGTGGTGACCCAGGGGTCGGTCCAGCGATGCCCGCTCCGGCTGGCGTTGGCTTCGAGCACCGGCTCGCCGGTGCGCGTCACCAGCTGGACGGCGGTCCGGCAGATGGGCTCGAACTCGGCCAGGGGGATGGGGTCGCAGCCCACCTCCTCGCCGGCCTCGGTTCGCGCGACCACGGCCAGGCCTCCGTCGCGGGCCACGAGCAGCACGCCGCGCGAGGCGCCCGCCTGCTGGACCGCCCGGTGGAGCAGCGTGGTCTGGATGACCCGCGGGTCCGCGGAGTGCGACAGCGCGGCCTGCGCGCCCAGCAGGGCTTCGGCGTCGAGATCGGCCCGTCGACCGCGCAGCCGGCGCTCCGAGCCCCGGGCCGGGTGGGGGGCGGCGGAGGCCTCGCGTTGCAGGCGGGCCACCTTGGCGTGTGCCCCCCAGGCTCCGTAGCGAGCGAGCGCGGCGCGCATCGCCTCGAGCGCGGCCCGGTGGGCGCCGAGTCCCTCCAGCGCCTTCGCCGACAGCTCGAAGGCCAGGGCCTCCTCGTGCACTGCGCCCGCGTGGCGGGCGCCGGCGACCGCGCGCTCGAAGCAGCCGACTGCGCGATCGGCGCGGCCTGCCAGCAGGGCTGCGAGGCCGTCCAGCATCGCGATCTTGTGTTCCCAGTCTTCGGGGCACAGCGCGGCGCGCCGGCGCAGCTTGCGCAGGGTTCGGAGGAGGTCCCGCCGGCCGCCGCGGCGCTCGGCTCCCCGGGCGCGCAGGGCGGCGCGGCCCAGCGCGATGCCCCGGTAGAACCAGAACTGCGTCTCGGGCACGGTGCCCAGGCCGGCGGCCGCACGCGGGGCGGCGAGCGCGGCGTGGGCGAGCGCGGCTTCGTCGTCTCCCAGGATCGTGGCGAGGATCGTGCGGGCCGCGTGCGCGTAGAACACCACGAGCGGCCCATCCCCGCTGGCCGCCAGCTCGGGCAGGACGCGGTGGGAGTCGAAGGCCTCGCCGGACAGCAGCGGGTCGGCTTCGGGGTGTCGAAGCGCCTCGGCCCACTGGACGAAGACGCTGGCGGTGTGGGCGGTGAGCTCCTGGTCCCTCGACCGCAGGTCGGCGAGGATCGCGTGCCCCTCGGCTGCGACCCGCTCCAGCGGCTCCCCCACGAGGGCGAGCTGCACCACGAAGAAGCAGGCGTTGATGCCCGCGTGCAGCAGCTGGCCGTCAGCGAGGCCTTGCTCGAAGCCGGCCTTCAGCGGTCCGAGCGTGGCGGACAGGGGGCTCTTCGTCGGCAGCAGGGTGATGTTCCAGAAGGAGCAGGCCTGGGCGCCGAAGGGGTGCGGCTCGAAGCGCTCGAACATCCGCAGCCCGGCCGGCCCGAGCCGGCAGGCGTCCTCGTGCTTGCCGAGCACGGCGCTCCGGAGGACGGCGAAGTTGGACAGGCCCCAGGCGGTGCCGACCGACGCGCCTGCCTCGACGCCCAGGCGGACGAGCTCGCAGGCGAGCAGGGCGAAGGTCTCGGGGGCCACGGCGTAGGCGGCGGTGGTGGTGCGGAACATCAGGCGCTGGACCGCTTCGGCCTGCGGATCCGTCACGGGTGGCAGGGCGTCCAGGCTCGCGTCCGTCCAGCCTCGCAGCGCCAGATGCGCCCGCAGCAGAGCCCGGACGACCTGGGCCTTGCCGACGGCCCTTGGCAGCCGGTAGCCCACGGACGCGGCCGCCCGTCGAAACACGTCGAGGGCGTCGGCAGATCGGTTGCGGGCGATGAGGTCCTCGATCACCGCTTCCCAGGCGTCCACCGCCTCCAGCGGGTCCCTGGCCTGCGCGAAGACCTCGCCGGAGCGCAGCTCGATCAGCTCCCGATCGCTGAGGCCCGCGGCCGCGCGAATGGACTCCATCCTCAGGGCCAGGCCGAGCTCGTGGTCCCGCCAGGGATCCTCGGCGAGGAGCTCGATGCCCCGCTCGGCGAAGCTTCGAACCGACGCCCAGCTCGCCGCGGTGCGGGCTGCACGGGCGGCGCGCAGGTTCCAGCGGGCGTGCTCCGGGGCCGAAGCCGGGTCGGGGCAGCCGCCGAGCTTCAGCTGGCGGGCCGCCTCGATGAGCTGGTTGG
>JAJDAI010001112.1 GCA_029261955.1 Deltaproteobacteria bacterium
AGATCCATTCCGATGACGGTGTCAAACTGGGACATGGTCGGTCTCCTGACTGGGCTTCGAGCCCGTTTCCATTGGCGACCAGACGGTACGCCGTGTCAGGGGGCCGACCGCCTTCTCATCCCATCTATCAAGTGTTGGACGAGGTGCCGCCTGATTTCAGGCAAGAGCGGGCCCAGGACGGGCCCGCGGAGCATGAGGATGAGCAGCCGCGGAATGGCCATGCCGTCGCGATGGCCGGAGAGACGGACCCCGATTCTCGCGGCTCCGGTTCGTCCCTTCTTCTGCTTCTCGCAGGGCACCGGCTACCGTCGGTGACATGCTCTACGGAGAGGGAGGCACGGCAGGCTGGCTAGGCGAGTGTTCGCTGCCGGCCACCCTCATGGCGGATTCTGACGTGCTAGCTGCAATGGCCCCCGAAAGGGCCCTCAATGACCGCTCCCACGACTCCCGCCGTCCGGGGAGGCTACGCCCGATCTGAGGGGCCGCGGCCGCACCGACTTGGCAGAGAGGGCGCCTCGCCTGCTCTCTGGCATGCGAAGCTGACGGTCAGAGATGCTGAAGCGCGAGCCATGGAGAGCAAGGGGAGAGCGGGGTGGCATCCCGCAGGGCCTTCTTCGTAGCAGCGTTCCGCCCTGGGTAGCGATGGCGTGTCTCCTGGCTGGGGGGTGCTCAGCCTCTGGAGTGGAGTCCGATGGGGCGCGCCTTGGGCTCGGGGAACTTGGACTCTCCCTAGCTGTCCCGGGGCCCTTCGCTGTCTCTTCCACTGAGGTGTCGCGCTACGAGGTGGCCTATCCGCCACTCATGGGTCGGACGCAGCGCTCGATGGTGATCGGCAAGAGTTCAGGGTCCTGTCCTGTCGAACTGGATGTGGCAAGCGAGCGCCCCCCGGCAGCGCTGTACCTCCAGTCCCGAAAGCAGGCCCTTGGACGCGGAAGCAAGATCGGCTACGCGGTTCAGTCCCTCGGGGGTGGCTCGGGCGGCGAGGAGTATTTGCTCAGCGGCTGCTGGGTGTTCAGGGGTGACAGCTACGAGGTGGAGTGCCGCTGGCAGGAGGAGGGTGCCCCTTCGCGTGCGTTCTGTCTTGAGACGCTACGGGGTGCCCGAAAGGTGGAGACCCGACTGGAGCCGCCACGGCTCGGCACGAATGGGGCTTTGGGCGTCGTGGTGGGGCTTCCCACCGCCTCCTGGCGGGACGCGATCGAGAACCTACCGCCCCTCCGGTGGAGCGGAAAACGGGTCATTCAGCTGAAGCAACGTGTTCCCCTTCAAGCCTTGCCGGAAGCCCTTGTTGACTTTCGGTTCCAGGGTGCGGATTCAGCGTTCCTGCCGCGATATCTCGTCGTGGACCTCGACCCGGAGACGGTCGCCGATGGGCGCCGAGTTCGCAACGGCAACATCTATCTCGCAGCGCTTCTTGGCAGAGCTCCATTGGATCGTGGCCGGGTAGTCGTTACAGGCTCCGGCAGCCAGGAGACGTACGAGAGCTTCGGACAGAACTGGCCTCTGTTCCGGTGTCCAGATGGGAGCTACCAGCATTCTCTGACCGTGGACTACGCGCACGGTCCCACCGCAGAAGTCTGCGGCCAACTCACGCGGCTGGTGGTGGGCAGGTTCGGATCGGAAGTCGACGACTGGGCCGCCGAGGTTGCCAGGATGGGCGGCATCGAGCCGAACGACGACTGTGCCGTCGCGGTGGCGGCGCCTCCACTCATGAGCGACGAACTCTGCGAAGGGCTCGACGAGCATCTCGAGCTTCTGCTGTTCTGCAACGGGCAGTTCTTCCGTCCCACCGCCGATGGTGGCCTCTGGCTCGTCCGCGAGGAGGAGCTGCTTCCACCAGCGAAACGGACAGTTCCTTGTCTGCCGGCACTGTTGGTGGGGTTGGCGCCCCCCCTGACCGAGAGCCTCGGGGCGGGCGAGAAGAACCGATGAGACCTGGCAACCAGACCACTTCTGACTGGCGGCGTTGCAGGGGCCGCCGGTTCTGGTGACGCCGCGAGTTCGAGCGTTTCGACCTCGGTTTCGACCGGCTAGGTAGGCGAGAGCTGTCTGAGACCAAGCACCAAGAGGCGCCCATGACGGGCGCCGTTGGGAAACGACTTTGATCCAGGCGGCATTTCGTCCAACACGTCCCGGATAAACGATGGCCGCGAAGCGGCTGTTGTTTATCCAGTGTTGGACGAGGTGCCGCCTGATCTCAAGCACGAGCGGGCCCTGGACGGGCCCGCGGATCATGAGGATGAGCAGCCACCGAGTGGCCATGCTGCCGCGATGGGCGGGGAGACGGACCGCTGGTCCCGGTTGTCCGGTTCGTCGCGTCCACTACGCCTCGGAGGCCACCGGCTTACCGTGGGCGACATGCGCAGTGTTGGAGGAAGCGCGGCTGAGCGGACGGGCGAATGATCGCTGTTCAGTCGCCTTCTGACGTGTTGGACGGAATGCCACCTTCCATCGCTGTCAGTCCTCAACGGACCGCATCCGGCGGTCCTCTTGGTGCCGACCCGGCGATAGCCGATCCCCGGCCGGCGCCCCCGGCCGGCGCCCAGCGCGGACCGCACCTCCTGCTGCGGGACCGAGTTCAGCTGCTTGCGGAGTGGTCCGGCTAGGCGGGGCAAGGTCAGGGTACCTTGCGCCTGCGGCGCGGCCGTGTGTCTTCGGCGCGGTTGAGCCTTCGGCGGGGGGAATCTCCGGACTGATCTGCTAAGGAGCCGACATGGTCCGCTCCCTCCTCCTCGTTCCCCTCCTCCTGATCACCGCTTGCGGGGACCCCGCCGCCCATGGCTCCGTGCGCTCCCTCGACGATGGTGCGCACGTGAAGGTGCGGCTCACCGACCTCGACGAGGCCACCTTCTTGGGCCGCACCGTCACCGACGGCCAGGAGGTGGTCATCCCGTGGTCGGAGCTCGAGATCGGCGTGCACGACATCCCCTTCCAGGCCGACGGCCTAGGCCCCTACGACATCGCCAACGTGCACGTCTCCGCGAAGCAGCAGCTGAAGCCCGGCTGCGAAGGCCAGGGCTGGGGCACCGTCAAGGCGGCCGACCCGTCCGACTTCATGGCGTACAAGTGCCCCGTGAACAAGGGCGTGGTCGAGGTGCCGCTGACCCTCCCGCCGGGGGCGACCCTCGCGG
>JAJDAI010001113.1 GCA_029261955.1 Deltaproteobacteria bacterium
CGCCAGACCCTCGGGGCGCAAGCCCACCTCGACGCGGTCCAGCTCCAGGCAGCCGAGGATCGCGTCGGCGGCGCGGGACGGGTCCAGCTCCGGGTGCACGTCCACGACCTGCGCGCGCACCTCGGGCCACTCGTGCCCGACGGTCTTCACGAGGCCGGCCAGCCCACCCTGGAGCGGGTCGCCGAAGCCGCCGGCCACGCCGAAGTCACCGCCCTGGCGCGTGATGGCCAGGAGCAGGGCGCCGCCGGACTCACCGGCGCTGCGCAGCCGGCCCGCCAGGGCGCGAACCAGGGCGAAGGCGTCGGTCAGCGCGCGCTCGGCTCCGTCGGTCCAGGGGAGCGAGGAGGGGCTGGTCGTGGCTGGGGTCAAGACCAACGCGCCGCAGGGGCCTTCGGGCAGGCCGCCGTTGTTCTCCGAGCGCTCCACGAGCTTCGTGCTGTGGCCCAGGGCGCCGAAGGCCTCGGCCAGGGCGCGGCAGAGCGCGGTGCCGTCGTCCACGATCCACACCGGCCCTTCGAGGGCGGGCAGGCGCGCAGGACGCTCGGGCAGGGCGCCGGCCAGGCGGGGCACGAGGGCCCGACGCTCGACCGTGGGGGTGGGCGCAGGAGCCGGCGCAGGAGCCTCGGCTGCCGCGATCGGGGCGCTCGGGGCGCTCGGCGCAGCGAGGAAGCCGAGCACCTGGCGGAGGCTGTGCAGCCCACCGAGCTGTTCCGGCTCGACCGTCGGGACGCCGGGCAGGCGCTCGCTCAGCAGGGACAGAATCTCGACCCGCTTGATCGAATCGATGCCCAGGTCCGACTCGAGATCGAGGTCCAGGTCCAGCATCTCCTCCGGGTAGCCGGTCAGCTCGGACACGACCTGGAGAAGCACCGGCGTCGGGTCGTCCGCGACCACCACCTCGGCTGCGGGCACCGCAGGCGAGGTCGCGGGGGAGCTCGATCCCAGGAAGTCCAGGACCTGACGCAGGCTGTGCAGGCTGCCCAGCCGCTCGGGCTCGACGGCGGGCGCGCCGGGCAAGCGCTCGGTGAGCAGGGACAGGATCTCGACGCGCTTGATCGAATCGATGCCCAGGTCCGACTCGAGATCGAGGTCCAGGTCCAGCATCTCCTGCGGGTAGCCGGTCAGCTCCGACACGACCTGGAGCAGCACGGGCTCCGCGTCGAGGGCGGGCGCAGCCGCGACGGGGGGGGCCGCAGGAGCAACGGGCGCTTGCACGCCAGCCCCCACGAACTCGGCCACCTGCCGCAGCGTGTGCAGCCGACCGAGCTGCTCGGGCTCGACCGCCGGGGCTTCCGGCATGCGCTCCGTGAAGAGCGAGAGGATCTCGACGCGCTTGATGGAGTCGATGCCCAGGTCCGACTCGAGGTCCATGTCCAGCTCGAGCATGTCCGTGGGGTAGCCGGTGGACTCGGCCACGACCTGGAGCAGCAGCGGGACGATGCGATCGGCCACAGGCACGGACGAGGCCGCGGTCACGGCGACCGGGGCGGGGGCCGATGCGGCGGGGGCCGTGGGCGGCACGAAGGCCGGGGCAGGCGCCACGAAGGCCGGAGTGGGCGCCACGAAGGTGGGGACCGGCGGGGCGGCGATCGCGGGAAGCTCCACCGGAGCCCCACCCATCGCCTGGGACAGCAGCGACTGCTGCCCGGAGACCAGCGCCTGGAAGGTCGCCTGCGCGTGGGCCTGACCGGCGAGGAACTGCTGGTGGATCTCCGCCGTCTGCCGCTGCATGGCCTGCAGCGCCTCCAGCTGGGACTGGGCGGCGGTGAGCGCCTGGAGCAGCAGCGCGGGATCGCGGTTCGAGTCGGCCATGGGGGCCTCCGGAGCGCGGCGCGCCGTGTTCATCGAGGGGGACGGGGGCGAAGCGAAGGCGCCGATGTCACGGGGTGCCCGCACGACGGGCTGAGGCCCGGGCTTGGGCCGCAGGTTGGCGCCCGTGAGCGGCACGACCATGCGCGGGGTGCGGGGCAACTCGTGCGCCAGGCGCGGAGGCGGGGCGGCCGCCTGCCAGCTGGCCAGGTCCACGGGGCGGCCCTGCGATGCGAGCAGCGCCAGCACGTCCGCGAGGTCCCGCAGCGCGCGCCGGCCACCGGAGGCGTCCAGCGCGATGGCGCGGTGGGGCCGTTCGGCGAGGATCCGGCCGATGAGCCCCGTCAGGGCAGCCTTGGGGCCGACCTCCACGAAGGTCGTCGCGCCCGCGTCCGCCATGCCCTCAACGAGCTCGACCCAACGCACCGGACGGGCGAGCTGCGAAGCGAGCAGGGCACGTGCAGCGTCCCCATCCTCGGGGTAGGGCTCGGCCGTGGCGTCAGCCCAGACCGGGAAGCGGCCGGGGTGGACCGCCAGCTCGGCGAGCCCGTCCTCGAAGGCGTGCTGCGCGTCGGCGACCAGCGGACTGTGGAAGGCCGCGCCGACGTCCAGGCGCTTGCAGCGCAGGCCGCGCTGCTGGCAGGCCGCGACGGCGCGCTCGAGCTCGTCCTTGGCCCCCGAGAGCACCGCCTGCTCGGGCGCGTTCCGGTTGGCGAGCACGAGGGCGAGCCCCGTGTCCGTCAGGAAGTCCTCGACCTGGGCCAGGG
This sequence comes from Deltaproteobacteria bacterium, assembly GCA_029261955.1. Taxonomy (GTDB): domain Bacteria; phylum Myxococcota_A; class UBA796; order UBA9615; family UBA9615; genus CALCXL01. The sequence continues at coordinate 2,577 of JAJDAI010001113.1, forward strand.
GCGCCAGGACCGCGAGCATGCCCCCGTGGTCCGGCCCCTCGTCCGCCATGAGCCGGCCGCGGAGGGTCGAGGCCGCGTACAGGCCCTCGCGACCGATCCGCCCCGCCGCGTGCAGCGCGAGCAGCTCGCCGTAGCTGTGTCCCGCCGCCAGCTCGGCCTTCACGCCGAACTGCGCCAGCAGGTCGAGCAGGCCCGCACCGAAGGCGCCGAGCGCGGGCTGCGTGCGATCCGTGGACCGGAGCCGCGCCTCGCGGGCCGCAGCCTCGGCCTGGTCGAAGGTGCTGGGGGGCAGGACGTCGGCCGCGACCTCGGGCTGCGCCGCAAAGGCGTCGCTCACCGCGTCGACGACCGAGGCCAGCTCGCGCCCCATGCCCAGGTACTGCGAGCCCTGGCCGGAGAAGACGAAGGCCAGCTGGCCGGGCTCGTCCCCGATCCCGAAGTGCGCGCCGGGGATGGACCAGGCCTCAGCCGAGCCCTTCGCGAGCTGCGTCTGCGCCCGCTTCGCGATGGAGGACAGCTCGTCGCGACCGCCCAGCAGCACCAGCCGGTGGCTCGCCCGGCGATCAAAGGCTGCCCGCGCCAGACGCGCGCCGTGGCTCGTGCCGTCCACCGCGCCGAGCGCCGCGGAGATCGCCGAGACGTCCCCCGACAGGGGCCAGATCTCGACCGACCCGTCCCAGGCCGGCTCATCGCGCGCGTCCCGGTACTCCTCGAGCACCACGTGGTAGTCGCTCCCGCCGAAGCCGAAGGACGACACGCCCGCGCGTCGGGGCCCCGTGGGCAGCCAGGGACGGCTCTCCGCCGGCAGGTGGAACGAGCTCGTCTCGAGCTTCATCTTCGGGTTCGGGGCCGTGACCTTCAGCGTCCCCGGCAGCACCTTGTGGTGCAGCGCCAGCGCCGCCTTGATGAGGCCAGCCGATCCCGCGGCGGCCTTCGTGTGCCCGATCTGGGCCTTCACGGAGCCGAGGGCGCACCAGCCCAGCTCGTCGCTCGCTTCGCCGAAGACCTCGCGCAGGCCCTCGAACTCGGTGACGTCGCCGGCCTTCGTGCCCGTGCCGTGCGCCTCCAGCAGCTGGATGTCGCGCGGCGAGACCCCGGCGTCCCGGTAGGCGTCCCGCAACGCCCGGGCCTGGCCCGAGGCCAGGGGCGCGTAGATGCTCTTGGCCCGCCCGTCGGAGGCCGTGCCCACCCCGCGGATGACGGCGTAGATCCGGTCCCCGGCCGCCTCGGCGTCGGCGAGGCGCTTGAGCACGACCATGCCCAGGCCTTCGCCCAGGATCGTGCCGTCCGCATCCGCCGCGAAGGGCCGCACGTCGCCCGTGGGCGAGAGCGCGGGCGTCTTGCTGAAGCACATGTGCATGAAGATGTCGTTGAGCGTGTCGACACCGCCGGTCAGGACCACGTCCGCCCGGCCACGCTGCAGCTCCATGCAGCCCAGGTGCAGCGCCGCGAGGGAGCTGGCGCAGGCCGCATCCAGCACGCAGTTGGTGCCGCCGAAGTCGAAGCGGTTGGCGATGCGCCCCGCGACGACGTTGCCCAGCAGGCCCGGGAAGCTGCTCTCCTGCCAGCCCACGTAGGACCGGCTGATCCCGTCGACCACCTGCTGCGCGGTCTCCTCGTCCACGCCGGCGTCACGCAGCGCGCGCCACCAGCGAGGATGTCCCAGTCGGGCGCCCAGGTTGATGACCAGCTCCTGCGTGCCGGTGACCCCGAGGATCACGCTCGCGCGGCTGCGGTCCCAGTCGCCATCCACGGGGTAGCCCGCGTCCCGAAGCGCCTGCTTTGCGACCCACAGGGCCAGCAATTGCGAGGTGTCCGTCGCCTCCAGGATGGACGGCGGGATGCCGAACTCGGTCGGGTCGAAGGCGACCTCGTCCAGGAAGGCGCCGCGGGTGGCGTAGGTCCGGTCGGGGCTCTTGGGATCGGGATCCTGGAAGTCCGCCAGGGTCCAGTGCCCCTCGGGGATGTCGTCCACCGCATCCAGGCCCAGCCGCAGCATGCGCCAGAAGGACTCCAGATCGGGCGCCTTCGGGAAGGTGCATCCCATGCCCACGATCGCGATGGGGTCGTCCGCGGTGCGCCGCGAGGCCGAGCTGCTCGGCCTCGCGGCGTCCTCGGCCGTCGCCTCGACCAGGGTGGCCGGCTCGGCCTGCTCCCAGCGCGAGAACGAGCGGCTCAGCTCGGCCTTGCTCCGCGCCACGACCTGCTCGGCCTCCGCCGGCACCGCCAGCCCCTGGGTCCGCAGCGCGCCAGCCCGGGCCAGGTGCGCCGCCCCTGCGAGCAAGTTCCGGGACACGGTGACCACGTCACGCTTCCGCCAGTCAGCCAGCTCGGTTCCCTCGACCCAGCGGTTGAAGCCGCCCATCGACGGTCCACACCAGATCTGGAAGTCGAGGCGCCGCTCGGCGACGCCGGCGTTGGCCCAGCGACTCGCCTGCCCGAGGTAGGCCCGGAAGAGCAACGCCATGCGGTGCTTCGGGTCCTGCGCGGCGCGCTCCAGCTGCGCCGGGTCCCGCTCCTGCCAGAAGGCAGCGCAGTCGGCCCAGGCGGCGTCCAGGGGCTGCCGGAAGATCGTGGACTCCAGGCTCGCTCGATCCTCGGCGGCGATCTCCTCCAGCGATCCGTGAGCCTTGTAGAGCTCGTAGAGCTTGCGGGCCCGCACCGGGAACATCGTGCCGCGGCCGAGGACCTGCACCTCGACGCCCATCTCGAACATGTCCGCGGCGGGCGCCATGGCCACATCCGCAGGCCCGGCCTGGGCCAGCAGCTCCCGGACGAGGTCCGAGGTGCCCGCTTCCAAGCAGCTCTGGTTGATGGACCCGGTCACCACGTAGGCCGCGCCGAGGGCGAAGGCCGCCGCGGCCGATCCCGGGGTCGCGATGCCGCCTGCCGCACCCACGCGGGGGGCCTCGGCGTAGCCGTGCTCGGCCTGAAGCGTGTCGCGCAGCGCCAGCAGCTCCGGCAGCAGCACCACGAGGGGCCGGTTGTCGGTGTGCCCACCCGAGTCCGCCTCGGCCGTGATGTCCTCGGCCATGGGGATGCGGCCGGCGAGCCGCGCCTGCTCCTCGGTGATGTCCCCCGAAGCGACGAGCTCCCGCAGGAAGCGCTCGGGCGGCGGAGCCAGGAAGCGGCGGGCGACCTCGGCCCGGCTCACCTTGGCGAGGATCTGGTTGGGCGCGACGATCCGGCCGCCCTCTTCGCGGATCCCCGCAACGCGGTAGCGCACCACCGGCAGCGTCAGGTCCAGGTAGGCCGAGGCGCTGACCCGGCGGATCCCGCGGCGCAGGAAGAGCTCGACGGTGCCGGCTTCCAGCTCCGGCTCGCTGGGGCTGTGGATGAGGTTGAAGCCGTAGGGGCTGTCCCCGAGCTGCTTCAGGCGGTCGATGGCCGCTTCGATGCGGGCCAGATCGGGGCCCGCCGAGCCGAAGAAGGCGAGCATGCCGGCGCCCGCCAGCGCCTCGACGTACTCCTCGCTGGCGATGGCGTTGGCCATGGCGCCGCCGACGAGGGCGTAGCGCGCGCCGTGGGCAGCCCGGAAGGAGGCCGACCCGAGCTTGTCGGGGGTCAGGGACGGCGCCCACGCGAGCAAGGGAAAGCCGCCCCCGCGGGCCCGCTGGCCCAGCGCGATCCGTCCGCCCGAGCCCACCGCCGGACCGGCCGGCGTGTCGACCACCGAGACGGGCCGATCGAGGGACGCCAGGGCATCACGCAAGGCCGAAGCCCCCGTTCGGGGGGTGCCGTGGCCGTCGTAAAAGGCCCCGAGGGCTCGCGTTTCCTCAGGCTGCACCATGCACTCTCCAGGGGGCCCGTGGGGGGGGCGGGTCGAGGCGGGGACGGGACTTACCACCGGACCGGGGCAGAACCAAGGACGGAACCGCCCCCTCCCCTCACGCGCGAGGGAACCTGTGGGTGCCTCCGGCTGCCAGCCCGTTGGAATCCCAGGTCTTTGTTCCGGTCGTGCTCCATTCTGTGAAGTTTCAACGAAAATTGAAAGCACTTGAGTTTATTGACCCAATCGCACCAGTGAGGGCCCGATTGACCGGAGGTCGGCGACCGGTTCGCCGCGCCTCTGCCCTAGGCTGTGCTCATGCTTCGCCGACCCCAGATCGCCGTGCTCGGGGCCCACGCCCCCTCCCCCCGCCTCTACGCCGAGTGCGAGCTCCTCGGACGCCTCCTGGTGGACGCCGGCTGCCGGGTCGTGACGGGCGGCCTGGCCGGGGTGATGGAGGCGGCTTCGAAGGGCGGATCGAGCTCGACGAAGCGGCGGGGCGGCGACGTCATCGGCCTGCTGCCCGGCACGGACGCCGACGAGGCCAACCCCTGGGTGGAGATCGTGATCCCGACGGGCCTCTCCCTCGCCCGCAACGTGCTCTGCGTGACCAGCGCCGACGCGGTCATCGCCTGCTGCGGCCGCGCCGGCACGCTCTCCGAGATCGCGATCGCCTGGCAGCTCGGCAAGCCCGTGATCGCGCTGGACCTCGACGAAGGCTGGGCCTCGAAGCTCGCAGGCGAAGCCATCGACGACCGGCGGAGCGACCGCGTCGTGCGGGCGACCTCGGCGGCCGAAGCCGTCGCCGCGGTGCTCGCCGCCCTCCCCTGAGCAGGCCGGGTCGGAGATCGTCCCGGCCGCTCGGCTAAGCTTCGCGCTCCCTGGGGGAAGACCTTGAAGATCGTCCACGCAGCCGACCTGCACATCGACAGCCCGCTCCGCGGCCTCGCACGCCTGGAGGGGGCCCCCGTCGCCACGATCCGCCTGGCGACGCGGCGGGCCTTCGAGCAGCTGATCGGGCTGTGCCTCGAGGAGAGGGCCGCCCTGTTGCTGCTGGCCGGCGACGTCTTCGACGGGGACTGGAAGGACTTCCACACCGGGCTCTTCTTCGTGCGTCAGCTGAACCGCCTCCAGGAGGTGGGGACCCAGGTCGTCTTCATCCGCGGAAACCACGACGCGGCCTCCTCGGTGACCCGCAGCCTGCCCCTGCCCCAGCACGTCACCGAGCTGGCCACGAAGGCCCCGCAGACCCGGGTGTTCGAGCAGCTCGGCGTCGCCGTGCACGGCCAGGGCTACGCGACCCGGGCAGTGGAGGAGAACCTCGCGGCCGGCTTCCCCGCCCCCTTGCCTTCCCTGCTGAACATCGGGCTGCTGCACACCAACGCCACCGGCTCCTCCGAGCACGCCAACTACGCCCCCTGCACCGTCAACCAGCTGGTGGCCCACGGCTACCAGTACTGGGCCCTGGGCCACGTGCACCACCGGGCCGTGCTCGCCGAGGACCCCTGGGTGGTCTACCCGGGCAACCTCCAGGGACGGCACGCGCGGGAGACCGGGCCCAAGGGCTGCACCGTGCTCGACGTCGACGACGGGGTGATCCGCTCGGTGCGCGCGGTGACGCTGGACGTCGTGCGCTGGGAACGGGTCGTGGTGCAGGCCGAGGGGGTCACCGAGACCGCCGAGCTGGGCCGGCGCCTGACCGAAGCGGCGGAGGAGGCCCACGGCGCTGCGGGCGACCGGCCGCTGCTGCTCCGCGTGCAGATCCAGGGCGCGACGGAGCTGCACGGCGCCCTGCACGCCCACCCCGACCGCACGCGGGCCGAGCTGAGCGCCGCCGCGTTCGAGCTGGGGGAGTGCTGGATCG
>JAJDAI010001114.1 GCA_029261955.1 Deltaproteobacteria bacterium
GCCGATGCTAGCAGTCGCCGCTGCGCGCTTGGGCTGGGGGAGGGGGCTGTCGCGGCCGGGCTTTGCGTCCCTGGAGGGCCCGAGGATCCCCTTCCTCGTGCGGCTGTCGGCCCTGACTCCCGCTTCGTCCGCGGCGGCCCCAGCAGCCCGACTCAGGGGATCGAGGCGCTCAGTAGTTTCCGTCGCAGATCGACCCGTCGCCCTCCGCCTTGACCCGGTGGCCGTCGCCGCAGCAGTAGCGCCGGCCCGGCTTGCCGTTCAGCACGCCGTCGCAGTCGCCGACACAGCTGTGGCAGTCCTCGCCCGGCTCGCAGAGGCCGTCGTTGTCGCAGGGCGGCACGAAGCAGGCCGGGGTCAGCTGGCAGTCGGGGTCATCGCAGTCGAAGAGGCCGTCGCAGTCGCTGTCGACGCCGTCGCTGCAGGCGCTCTCGCTCGGCTCGTCGGGCACGCAGGAGGGGGTGCCCCAAGTGGCGGAGGCGATGAGCGCGGGCTCGGCCATGCCCGTGGCCAGCCAGGCCTCCAGGATGTGCTCGCCGGTGTCCGCCAGGAAGGGCACGGAGCCGTCGTTGGCGAGGTAGAGGAACTGGATGTTCTCCCAGGTCGTCGGTTGGTAGAGCAGCTCCAGCGTGGCCGAGCTGGCGCCGGCGGGCGGGCGCAGCCCCACGTCGACCCAGTGCTCGTAGGCGCCGCCGGGGCCGGGGTCTCCGAACTGATCAGCGGGCACGGGCAGGGCGTTGCGGCGCTCGGCCTCGTCGAAGTCCATGGCCCAGGGCGGGATGCGCGGGTCGGCCAGGATCACGTTGTTGAGCACGAAGTGCAGGCTCTCCTGCGCCGTGCCCGGCGCCATCGCCGCGACGTCCGCGAGCGTCACCTCGAGCAGGGAGGTGTCTGGGTCGAAGGCGATCGGCATCGCCGGGTCCCAGCCCAGGGACAGCAGCTGCGCCGCCCACTCCTGGGTGATGCCGTAGTGGGCCTCCCAGACGTGGGTGTTCGGGTCACCGGGGTCGACCAGGGTGTCGACGCGCAGCGGGGCTCCGTCGAGCACGACGTGCACCGGACCGTACTCGCCGTCGTGGCGCAGCAGGGCCCCGGCCGCGTCGAACCAGCGGATGTCGAGCCAGATCCGGCGCCCCTCGGGGTAGCCGGACGGCAGCTTGTGCCCGGTCAGGTTCACCACCCGGACGACGTCGCCGGTCACGGTCAGCGAGGCCGCGCCGTCCAGCGTCGCGCGGGCCCGCAGCGCGCCGGCCTCCAGCGCCGAGACCTCGTCGGAGCTCAGCCCGCCGCCCACGACGAGCATGCCCATGGAGTCCATCCAGGTGGTCGCCTCGGGGACCCAGTAGTTGCCGCCGGTCAGGTCGTGCAGCGGCAGGTCCAGGCGGAGCGGGCTGTGGTTCTTGTTGCTGCCCAGCCCCTGGACGGGGGGCATGTGGCAGGTCTGGCAGGTGAAGGTGCGGGGTGTGCCGTCGGCATAGTCCCCGCCGTTGCCCACCGCCACGGCGGCCTGCCAGGCCTCCTCGATGGCGCCGTCCTGCAGCTCGGGCGGCAGCGTCGCGTAGTCGGAGACGAGGGTCTCGGCCAGCGGGCTGGACTTGTACTCGGAGAAGGTGCGCTCGATGACTCCGTAGGCGTAGGGCGGGTTGTTGAAGGCGGCCTTGAACTCGACGGGGGCGCCCGGGACGCCGCTGGTGGTGGCCGGATCCAGGGGGAGCTGCGCGCCGAAGTTGTGGGCGAGGTCACCGACGACGGGGTTGCTGACGTCGTGGCAGGTGCCGCAGAAGTCCACGGAGCGGTGGAAGGCGGACTGCATCACCTGGTGACGCGCCGGGGCGGTGGCGTAGGGGCCGAGCTTGTCGGAGCTTCCCCAGATCACGTACATGCCGTTGCCGACCCAGCCCTCGCCGCCGTCCTGGGCCAGGAAGGGCGCGTTCTGCTCGCCGACGTGCTCGGAGTCGTCGGGGTTGACCAGCTTGTGGCAGAGGTCGCAGGACACGCCGCCCATGTCCTGCTGGTTGAGGTCGCTGCCGTCGGTGGGGGTGGAGCGGCCGCCGAGCCAGCCGTCGGCGGTGTGGCAGCGGATGCAGAGATCGCCCGCGCCGTCGAAGTCCTGCTCGGCGATCGCGACCGTGGCCCAGAAGAAGGGGTCGCGGGTCGCGTGGGCCATCATGCCGCCGCGCCAGGTGAAGGCGGGCTCCACGGCAGGGTCGTAGCCGCCGTGGCAGTTGTCGCAGCGGTCCGGGCTCTCGAGGCCGTTGACGTCGCCGGGCTGGGTGCCCGGCAGCTGGACGTCGGTGGGGACGACCTCTGCGGCGGTCCCGGGGACGGCGGGCAGCAGGGCGGCGGCGAAGATCAGGGAACTGAGGCGACGCACGGCGTCCTCCCACTCCGGCCCAAGCCACCCTCACGCTCCGCCGCTGGTCGGCGGGCGCAATGAGATCGATCAGGGATCGGCGAGCGGGGTCAGCCTCGGGCTCATGGGATCAGGGCGGTCAGGCGCATCTCGAGGTCCCGCGCGCTGACCGGGCGGCGGCTCGGGTCCTTGCGCAGCAGCGCGCGGATGAGCTGGCCGAGGGCCCGCGGCAGCGCGGGGTTCAGATCGCAGGGGTCGGGCGGCAGCTCGCGCACCACGCGGCCGAGCAGGCGGCCGAGGTCGGGGTCGTCGAAGGGGACCTGGCCGGTGAAGGCCTCGAACATCGCCACGCCGAGCGAGTAGAGGTCCGACTGGGGCGTCGC
>JAJDAI010001115.1 GCA_029261955.1 Deltaproteobacteria bacterium
AGACATCCACGTCAGCGCAGGCGCCGTCGCCGTCCCAGTCGTTGTCCGCGGCGAGCGGGCAGATGTCGACGTCGGCGCACAGGCCATCGGCGTCGGCGTCGTTGGCCTCATCCAGGGGGCAGAGATCGCAGAAGTCAGCCGTGCCGTCCGCGTCCGCGTCGAGGCTGTCGTCACCGCCCGGGCAGAGATCCTCGTTGCCGCAGACTCCGTCGCCGTCGGCGTCGTTCGCCGCGTCCAGGGGGCAGGCGTCCACGTCACCGCAGATGCCGTCGCCGTCCGCGTCGTCGTCGGGATCGGCGGGGCAGATGTCGGCGTCGCCGCAGATGCCGTCGGAGTCGAGATCGTCGTCGGCGTCGAGGGGGCAGACGTCGTCGCTGTCGCAGGAACCGTCGCCGTCGCTGTCGCCGAAGGCGTCGATCGGGCAGGCATCGCAGAAGTCGGGGGTGCCGTCGCCGTCACCATCCACGGTGTCGTCGCCGCCGGGGCAGATGTCGTCGTCGTCGGCCACGCCGTCGCCGTCGCCGTCGGGCGGGGCCGTGACGACGCCGCTGGCGAGATAGATCTGGCCGGTGGAGCCCACGGAGTCGAAGTCGCCGTCGCCGTCGAAGTCGCCGAACGTCTGGGTCGCGGTGTTGGCAATGACCACGTAGCCAGCGGTGTGGCCGGTGCCGTCGTTGAAGTAGGTGACGAGGCCGGCGAAGTCGAGGTCGCCGTCGAAGTCGAGGTCGAGCAGGGCTCTGGGGTAGTCGTAGTAGTTGGCGGTGTAGCCGATCAGCTCGTCGGCGAACCCGAACGCGCCGTCACCGAACAGCAACAGGCTGGTGCCTCCGTTGCCCTTGGCCACGATGTCTGCGTTGCCGTCGCCGTTCAGGTCACCGATCTGGAGGCCGAGGCTCGCGTGGGTGATGCCGTAGCTCTGTGAAAAGCCGCCGCTGCCATCGTTCTCCCAGACTCGGATCTCGGTGTAGGAGGCGCTGAGGGTCACGAGATCCAGGTCGCCGTCACCGTCGATGTCGCCCAGCGAGCTGAATCCGGACCAGCCGGGGACCGCGATGGCGGGCCCCTGTGTGAAGGAACCGTCCCCGTTCGAGAACAGGACGTAGTGGCTGTAGCTCTGGATCTTCGTGACGTAGTCGTCCCGCCCGTCGCCGTTGAGGTCACCGACGGCCGCAACCTTGTAGTAGGCGGACCACCACAGGTTCGGGTTCGAGACCCACTGCGTGAAGTTCCCGGCGCCGTCGTTCTGGTAGGTCCAGTTGTTCGTCCCGTCGGCCCAGTCGAGGTCCCCGTCCCCGTCCCAATCGCCGAAGAAGCCGTTGCCGTAGTCCGTGCCGTCCGACGTGAAGGCCCCGGTCCCGTCGTTGATGTTCAGGTAGCCGAGCATGATGTCGAGGTCTCCATCCCCGTCGACGTCCCCCGTCTGAGCCTCGTGGTTGGCGTTGACCCACGATGGCGTCGAGAACGTCGTGTGGTGGGTGTAGACCAGCTGGGCGCTCGCCACAGCCGGCAAGCCCACGGTGATGGCGGCGAGCAGCGCAAAGACCCTGCCCCCCGTGAGTGAAATGTGTGTCGTCTTGACGGTCCCCATCGGTCTCTCCTCGTGCCTGACGGCCTTGCAGGTCTCCCTGCGGTTGGGTTCAACCTCGTGCTTCCGAGCGGGTCGCCGGCGTCGAGGCGTCTTTGGGGTACCAAGTGCCGTCGCGCCGCCACAAGACATCGGACGCCGATGTCCGGATAGGACACAGGAATGGCCGAATCGGACGCCTCGGCTCGATGCCGACAACGACATCAGCGCCGCGCCGACATCGGCCACGTTCGTGTCGAAAGCGGACATTCCTGTCGACGGCCGCCTTCCGACCTCCGCGCCTGCGCTAGTTGAGTTGTCAGCCATCCGCGGGCGCGCCCGCGGGACCGACACAGCGCCGCCAGTCGCTGTCGTCCGGGGTCAGGAGGCTGCTGGGTGTCTCGGTCGCTTCTCGCCACCATGCTCGCGTGCATCGCGCTGGTCCTCGCTGGGCCCGGCAGCGCCGCGGAGGTGGCGCGGCTCGACGGCGGGCTGATCGTCGAGCGCTGGTCGGTGGACGACGGCCTCCCGGTGAACAGCCCCACCGACGTGGTGGCGACCCCGGACGGCTACCTCTGGATCTCCACGCTCGACGGCCTCGTGCGCTTCGACGGGCTGGACTTCCAGGTCTCTCGTCGCTCCGACGAGCCCACCCTGCTCGACAACCGGTTGGTGGACCTCGAGGTCGGTCCCCACGGCCACCTGTGGGTGCTCACGGAGGACGGCGCGCTCCTGCGCAGGCGCGCGGGCCAGTTCGACCTGGTGTGGCCGCCGTCCGCGGGGCTCAGGATCGTTCGCAGCTTCGTGGTGCTCGATCGCGCTCTGCTGGTCGCCACGGACGCCGGGCTGTTCCGGGTGGAGGGGCTGGCCCCCGACGGCCCGCCGCCAGACGCCGCGAGGTCGGTCGAGCTGCGGCCCCTGATCCCCGGCTTCGTCGACCTGGTCGCGCAGGGTTCGAACGGCATGCTCTGGGCAGTCAGGGCGGGCGATCTCTTTCGATGGCCGCCCGCGTCCTTCCCCACGATGGTGGCGCGTGTGCAGGGTGTCGCCTGCTCGCTCGAGGAGGAGCTCGACACCGGGCGCGCCTGGCTCGAGTTCAAGGGCGGCACCGCGTGGTCCGAGTCCGGGGTCGACCTGCCCGCGATGGGGTCCCCTGACCACGTCGGCTGCCCCACCCCGTCGCTGCCGGCATTCGGCTCCCGCTGGGGCATCAGAGCGGACGGGCTCCTCCGGGACGGAGAGCTGGCCCTCCCGCTGCCGCGAGCGGCCCAGGATCTGGTCGAGGTGGACGGCGTCCTCTGGCTGCTCACGAAAGGCGCGGGGCTCTACCGGGTGCGCGCGCCCGCAGCCGAGGTGGTGAGCGCTGGCGACGGCCGATCGGAGAACATCCAGTCGGTGGCGGTCGACGGCGACACCGTGTGGCTGAGCACGGCGGTCGACGGCCTGCTCCGCGTCGAGGCCGGGGTCGTCGAACGGCTGGTCCCGGAGCGCCCGGACGCGTGGGACGAGGAGCGGGCGAGGGCGGTCTCGGGGCTCTACGTGCCCGGCCCCGGCGAGCTGTGGGTCGGCACCCGCGGGGGCATGGTCCGACGGATCGCCGAAGAGTGGACCTCGTTCGCAGGCGGCCCCGGCGGCGTTGACGGCACAACTGCCTTCGGCATGTTGCTCGACCGGGAAGGCCGAGGCTGGGTCGGCTACGAGCACGGCTACTGGCGAGGACCGGCCCCCGAGACCCAGACGAAGTGGACCGAAGTCGGTGGGGCGAGCGGATTCTCGGGGGACCGCGTGTCCCACGTGGTGCAACTGGCCGATGGCACGGTCGTCCTGGCCACCCGACAAGTCGGCATCGTGGCGGTGCGGGGGGACGAGCACGACGCCCTCGGCCGCGCGCAGGGTGCGGCCAGCGACCGGGTCCGCCACGTGCACGAAGACGCGGATGGGCTCCTCTGGCTGGGCACCGAGGACGCGGGGCTCTGTCGGGTCCGGCGGATCGAAGGCCGCCCGCTCGCCGAAGCGGAGGTCCGCTGCCTGGCCCGCGCCGAGGGTCTGCCCTCCGATGGCGTGCACTGCGTGATGGAAGACGAGCACGGCCGCTTCTGGATGAGCTCCAACCAGGGTCTGTTCGCCGTACGGCGGGCGGACGTGATCGCCCGGCTCGATGGCGAGGACCTGCCCCTCCTCCCCCTCTTCCTCGGGAGGGCGCAGGGCCTGATCAACCCGGAGGCGAACGGGGGCCGGGGAGCCGGCTGCGCGGTCGCCCCCGACGGGCGCCTCTGGTTCGCCACCCAGCACGGCGCCGCCGTCATCGATCCGGCCCAGACGGCTGGGTTGACCTCACCGGCTCCGTCGATCGACCGCATGACGGTGGACGGTCGGCCTGTGTCGATCGCGGACGCCACGAGCGGGGCGGGCCTGGTGCTCGGGCCCGAGTCCCACGGCCTCGCGGTGGACTGGTCCGCCCCTGAACTCATCTGGCCCCAGCAGGTGCAGTTCCGTCACCGGCTCGTTGGACTGGACGAGGCCTGGTCCCCGCCGTCCTCCAAGCGGCACGCCGAGTGGCCGGTCCTGCCCCCGGGTTCGTACCGGCTCGAGGTGCAGGCCGGGCTCGCAGGCCGCTGGACGAGCCTGGAGACTCCGTTGAGATGGACTCGCCAACCCACCTTCGTCGAGTCCGGTTGGTTTCCGCTCTCCCTGGTCCTGCTGACGGTCCTGGGCGTCGGCCTGGTCGCCTTCGCCCGCGGCCGGCGGATGGTGCGCGTCCGGAGGGCCCTGGAGGACGAAGTGGAGGATCGCACGGCCGCGCTGGCCAGGTCGAACCAGACGCTGGGCACCACCAACCAGGCTCTGGCCGACCGCGCGCGCGATCTCGAACTCGCCAACCACCGGATCTCGGTTCAGAACGAGCGCCTGGCCGAGTTGGACAAGCTCAAAGCGGAGTTCGTGGCGAGCGTCTCCCACGAGCTGCGTACGCCCCTGACCCTCATTCGGGGGGGACTCGATGATCTGGCGGGCGACGCGGGCGGCGAACCTGCGACCGGCCGGCTGGAGGTCGTGCAGCGCAACGCCGCCCGACTGGCCGAGCTGGTGGACCAGCTCCTGGATGTCTCGACCTCGGCGAAGCAAGAGTGGGTGCTGAGGGCGCGCCGGCAGGATCTGGGCGCCTTCGTGCGCTCCATCACCGAGCGCTTCGACGGCGAGGCGAGGCGACGGCGGCTCCAGTTCGACGTGTCCACCCCACCCCTGGGCCCGGTGCTGTACTTCGACCCCGACCTGGTCGAGAAGATCGTCTCCAACCTGCTGACCAACGCCCTCAAGTTCACACCGGTCGGCGGCTCCGTGCACCTGCGGCTGCCCCACCCGAGCTCGGGCGCCTCCTTCGTGCGGGTGGAGGTGATCGACTCGGGCGAGGGGGTCGCCGAGGATCAGGCCTCGCTCATCTTCGAGCGCTTCTATCGAGTCCATCGAGGCGACAAGGCCGTCACCGAGGGCATGGGCATCGGTCTGGCCCTGGTCCGAAGCCTGGTCGAGCTGCACGGCGGCGAGGTGGGGGTCGATCGTGAAGCCGCCGGTGGCAGCCGGTTCTGGTTCACCCTGCCGATCGGCGTACACCACCTGGCCCTCGACGACATCGACCTCGTGTCCCAGGGACGGATCCGCGCGGTGGCGGGGGAACACCCGGCCGCGCCCTCGGACACGCCGACCGAGATCGGGCCCTCCGACGGACCCCTGGTCCTGCTCGCTGAAGACCACCCCGACATGCGCCGCTACCTGGCCGACCACCTCGCCGAGCGCTACCGCGTCCTCATCACCGCCGACGGCGTGGAGGCCTTGGAGGCGGCACGGGAGCGGGTGCCCGATCTCATCGTGACCGACGTGATGATGCCGCGCATGTCCGGTCTGGAGCTCTGCCAGGCCGTTCGCCAGGACGAGCGTCTGTGCGACATCCCGCTGGTCATCGTCTCGGCCAAGGCCAGCGACGAGGCCCGGTTGGGGGCGCTGGAGCTGGTGGACGACTACATCGTGAAGCCGTTCCGCATGGCCGAGCTCCTGGCACGACTCGACGCCCTGCTCCGCCGCGCCGACGCCACCCGCCGTTCCCAGGAGTTTGCGCGGCCGTCGGTGGGGGTCGCCTCGGAGCAGGATCAGCAGGCCCCGGCATCCGATGAGATGCCCGATGAGGTGTCCGCATCGCCTGCTGGCCCCGCGGGTGCGGCGTGCCCGGGTCAGGCGCGTCCTGAGGCGGAGACCGAGCTCCTGGACCGGATCGAGGCCCGGGTCGATGAGCAGATGGCGGCCTCTGACTTCGACGTGAGTGCCTTGGCTTCTGCCCTGGGAATGAGCCCGCGGCAGCTGCGCCGACGGGTGCGCGATCTGGTCGGGCTGTCGCCCAGCGAGCTGCTGCGGGAGCGTCGCTTGACCCACGCGCGCGACCTGCTGCGGCGTGGGACCTACGAGACGGTGAGCGAGGTCGCGAGCGCGGTGGGGCTGTCCAGGGCCTACCTGTCGCGGCTCTATTCGGCGCGGTTCGGGGCGTCCGCGTCCGACGACCTCTACCGCAGCAGCGACGGATCCGAGTAGGGGCTTCGCCGTCGCGCCTGGCTACGCGCCCAGCTCCCCCACGACCGCCTCGACCTGCTCCCTCAGCCATCGGTTCGCCGGGTCCCGATCCCCACGCGCGTGCCACATCATGCTGACCCCGAAGGTCCCCTCGACCAGCGGGTGATCCATCACCTGCAGCCCCATGGCCGCGGGCTCGGTTCGCAGGAAGCGGGCCGGCCCGGACAGGACCAGGTCGGTGCTGCGCGCGGCCGCGAGCCCCAGGGGGAATGAGGGCACCTGCAGCGCGATCCGGCGCTCCATCCCGCGCTCGGCGAGCCGCTCGTCGAGCGACGTCGACTCCCGCGAGGTCTTGCGGGTGACGATGATGTGGTCCGCCGCGGCGAACTGCTCCACGGTGATGCTGCCGCGGACGCTCGGGTGCTCGGTTCGGGCGACGCAGGCGTAGTGCTCCTCGTAGAGAATCGCGCGGTGGACCCGCGGGTGGTCCCCGAAGCCCATGCCCAGGGCGATGTCGATCTCGCCGCTCTCCAGGCGCTCCTCGTAGGGCCGCAGGCCCAGGAGGCTGAGGCGCAGCCGGACGCCCGGGGCCTGGGCCGCGAGCCGGCTCTGCAAGGGCAGGACGACGGTGAAGAAGGTCGAATCCGCCGTGGCGATCGAGAAGCCCCGCGAGGACGTGGCCGGGTCGAACCGGCCGGGCTCCAGCGCCCGCTCGACCTCCGCCAGCGCGGCGCGGACCCTCGGGGCCAGCTCCTCCCCCCGCGCCGTCAGCACCATGCCGTTGGGCCCCCGCACGAGCAGGGGATCGTCGAACAGATCGCGCAGCTGGCGCAGCGTGTAGCTCATCGCCGACTGGGTCACGCCGATGCGGGCCGCCGCCCGGGTGACGTGCGCCTCCTGAAGCACCGCGTCCAGGGCGGGGAGCAGGTTCAGGTTGATGCTCTCGAGTCGGAGTCCCGCCATGGCGGCCGAGGATAGCCGGGCTTTCGCGGGGGCCATCAAGACGGCCCATGTGGGCATGGGGACGTTCGATTGGTCGGTGTGGCTGCCAGCCCTCAAGCTCCGAGCACAAGGAGATGAACATGGCACTCACCGACAGCAAGCACACCAACCACACCGCGCTGGTCACCGGCGCAAACTCCGGCCTGGGCTTCGAAGCCGCGGCGCAGCTCGCCGAAGCTGGCTACGGCCGGGTCATCCTCGCCTGCCGCACCCTCGAGAAGGCCGAGGGTGCTCGATCCTCCCTGGTCGAGCGGGTCGGCTCCGACCCCTTCGACACCGTCGCGGTCGACGTCGCCGACATCGAGTCCGCCCGCGGCGCCGCCGCCGAGCTGATCGGGCGCGGCCACTCCATCGACGCGCTGCTGCTCAACGCCGGCATGGTCCCGGGCGACGCCATGACCCGCAGCGTCGACGGCCTGGAGATGTCCTACGCCGCGTCGGTCGTCGGCCACCACGTGCTGACGCTGCGCCTGCTCGACGCCGGCCTGCTCGACGGAGCGCGTGTCGTCATCGCCGGCTCGGAGGCGGCCAACAACGACCTGCCCGGGATGATGGGCATGGCGGTCTACGACTTCGTGACCGGCGCCCCTGCGGGCTTCGGCGACACCCTGCCCGAGGCGATGGGCACCTTCGTGCGCGGCAGCAAGCCCGAGGCCTACGTGGGCACCCGCTACTACTCGACGACGAAGGTCTTCACATCCTGGTGGAGCCTGGAGATGGCGCGGCGCTTCGGCGATCGGCTGTCGGTGTTCACGGTCTCGCCGGGCTCCAACATGAGCACCAACGCGGCCCGGAACGTCACCGGCTTCAAGCGCTTCCTGTTCACGAAGATCATGCCGGCCATCGGCCCGCTGATGGGGATGGACCAGCCAGTCAGCAAGGGCGCCGGGCGCTACCTCCAGGTCCTCCAGGGGGACGGCAGCTTCGCCAACGGCCGGACCTACACCTCCGCGCCCAAGAAGATGATCGGCCCGCTGCACGAGATGACCCACCCGCACCTGCTGGACGGCGAGCGGGCCGAGGCCGCGTGGTCGGTGCTGTCGGAGCTGACGGGGACCGCGTCTGCTTGAGGGGCGGGGGCCCTGGAGGTGCTCGAAGCTGCATTCGCGGGTCTCGGGGCCTGTGATCAGTCCGGCAGCTCGATGGCCCCCCACCGGACGGCCCCCCGAGCCTCCGAGCTGATCCGGGCGTCGTCGACCACGAAGCTGGCGGGCAGCACGTCCGCGCCCCACCGGCGGGCCGCCTCGGCGTCCGCCCGGACGACCGACGGCGGCAGGCTCCCGCCGAGGAAGCGCTCGATTGCGGCCCACTCCGGGTCCACGCTCACGGCGAGGAGCTCGATGTCAGTCCGCTCCGCCCAGGCGAGCAGCGACGGCAGCTCCTCCACACAGGGGGGACACCAGGTCGCCCAGAAGTGGACGAGCACGCGGCCGTCGGATCTCCCCAAGAGTTCGGCCGAGCCGTCGCGCCGGACGAAGCGCAGCTCGGGCGCAGGCCGCGCGACCCGCTCGAACTCGGCCGGCGGCACGGTCTCCTCGACCCCACCCCCCGCCCGGCTGCGTTCGACGAGCCACCAGGCCCCCAG
>JAJDAI010001116.1 GCA_029261955.1 Deltaproteobacteria bacterium
CTCGAAAACGCATCTGACATCCGCTCCGTCGGCGTCAGAATTGGCGGCTGGAAGACCCCCCGCCTCGAGTAGTAGCGCACCGTATAGGTTCGCCGTAGGCGCTTCTTCCCCACCGCAAGCGTGACCTCGAATGCGCGGTACGGGTATCCCCACTCGTCGTGGCGTACGCCGCGGTCCCTGATGTATCGGAGCCAGATCTCGTTCATGGCGCCTCCACCTGCATCACGAGCACCAGCCGCCTCCACAAAGGCAGGAAGCGCTTCACGTCCATTCCGTAGCTCCTGCCCCGCGGGTCTCGAATCTGCAGCAGACGTGCGTTGATATCGACTCCGTCCACCACGACCCAGTGGCCGTTCGGCGAGTTCGTCTCGTGGATCTGCGCTGCCCAGCTCCAGCCCTGTCCGCAAAGCTGCTGGAGCAGATCCAGCGCCGGTCCATCGGCATCCACGCTGCCTCCCCGCCAGCGGGATGGGTGCTCCAGCCCGTTCATCAGGTTTGCCAGCGGCCTCGGCTCCAACGGCCCCCGCGCCCCCATGGCATGAATGACCTCGATCGCATTCTCCATCCCGCGGTCGATGAGAAGCATCGCGGCACATGCAAGCCCGCAGTCGTCTTCGCCCTGCTGAACCACCACCCGCGGATCGCCCACTCGAGGATTGATCTCCCAGGTCCGCGCCATGCACGCGATCATCGGCCTGCTGGGCCGCACCGTCCACTTCAGCGGTCGATGTTCCAGTGGGACTCGGTGGCTCCTGTGCAGCCTGAGCTGGTGCGGGTCCTTCGGTGGGACGGCTGTTCCTCTCTCTCTTCATCAGCTGCCCCCTGGGGCTGAATGAAAACGCTGGAAGGTCGATGGCGTCCAGATGAGCCCGCCTGTCGGTGAAGACCGGAACCTCGTCTCAGCCACGATGACGTACGACTGGGACCGTGACGGAGTTCAAGCTGCATCCTCTCGACTCCGTTCGCTGGAACCCCGCCCTCAACCGGGCTGCCGGCTGCGTCGCCTGAGCAGCTCGAACGCAAGCTCCTTGATCATCAATGGAGGAGACTCAGCGGCTTGTGCTTCAAGTCGCTTTCTCAGCACCGCTCGCTCAGCGAGCACCACACGCCGCTCGGCCCGCGTGATCTCAAGCATTCCGCGGGCGTTCCACTTCTCCAGCAATCCGTACCAGCGAGTCCCGCTCCTGAACAGCACCAGGTGCTCCATCACCTGCCGGCGCCAGGCTCGATCGTCGTCGTCGGCGGCGTCTTCGCCCAGCGCGATGGGTCGGGCAAGCGGGTAGACCTCGAAGCCATCAGTCTTGAGAATGAGTCGCTTGTCGAGGACCGTGTCGATGCTCTCGACAGACTCCAGCTCGATGAATGCTGGGTGGCCTTGCACTTGGGCACGGATCTCAAGGTCGGCCAAGGGGGCCAGGTCGACCGACCCCAGGCGCGTGGCGGCCTTCAGGAGGGGAGGCGGCAGCTGCTCCACCGGTATCGGCTCTGAGAGCTCATACCTCGCGCCCCCTCTGGAGCGGCCAGCGGCCTCGACCCGCTGCACCGTCGATTCGAGGTAGCCAGGGGCGATCGAGTTCACCGGCGGGGCATTGAAGCGCGACGTCAGCGGCCGACCAAGGTCCGGCATGGGGACCCAGTCAGGCGGTCGCAGCCAGTACGGTTCCGGCTCATTCCGCTCCCTCGCATCTTCGTTTGCCTTCTCAGCCTCGGCCGCGGCCCGCCGCCAGCCACTCTCCGGCCCACGGCCGAACAGGCCGCCCGTGAACGTGTGCAGGCGCCGACCATGCAGGGTACTCAGCGCCTCGACGAAGTCCGGGACCTCAAGCTCCCACATGCAGATGGCGTACTTCACCACCTGCCCGATAGCGCCGAGGACCTCGTGCTTCTCCACATCCGTCCAATCGACCGCTGGCTTGAGTTCGAGGTCGTTGGCGTCCCTGCTGCGAAGAAAGCGCTCATACGACTCGGGTGTGACCGGGGCGATGGGAAAGACGGCTCCCCCGACCGGCAGAGCCGCGTACTGAGATGCCGCGTTGCGGCCCCCGTCCGGGATGTCCCGCATCGCCACCCCCTGCGCGCCGAAGCCCGGCATGCCCGCGGCCTCCGCAACCGAAGCAGTCACCTCGGGCCACGCGTCGACGACCCATCGGCAGAACTCGAAGGCGCTTTCCCGCCTGACCAGCACCAGCACGTGGATGTGAGCGTGCCACCAGAAGCCCGAAGAACGCGGTGGTCCCCACAGGTCAGGATGGGGCGCCCTTGCGCCGGCAGCACCTCGGGTCACCTCGAAGTTCCGGAGAGACCCGAACACGAGCACGCTCCAGCCCCGGCGCTTGCGTAGCCGGTCCCAGGCTTTGTTCAGGCGCCCGGCTGCCTGCGCGAGGGTCTCTCCAGCGTTGTCACGGTGCGTGAGGGTCAGGAGGATCGGCACGAGGTCCTCGGTCTGGAGAGGCGCAATGACCATGCTCGTCAACCGGTGTGCCAGCCGGGCTGCCTCGTGGCGCGCATGCTCGGGGTCGAATCGCGAGCCGCTCGTGATCTTCGGCGTGGCGATTCGCCCCCCTCCACAGAGGACCTGCACATATCCCCCGCTTCCAGACATCCTGTCGGCGAGGTCCGCCGGGTCGTAGAGCTCCATCCCCACGAAGCGGTCGTTGGTCTCAAGCAGGTCCGGGCCCCTCACGACGCGGATCTTCTTCCCGCGCACGCGACGGCGTGGGCCCCCGGCCAGTTCCGGCAGTATCCGGCTGCCGTCTTGCCCGGCGGGGCCATCCGAATCCACGAGCGGTGCTTCCTGCACCACCTCCACAACCAGCTCTTCGCGCACGAAGTAACCAGCACGCTCGGTCAACCGGTGCACTTGGCGCTGCTTGGACAACAGGTTGGCTTGTTCGTCCAGCGGCAGGCCGTCCGTCACGCAGACGATGCCATCGCGGCCCAGCGTCGGCTTCCCGGCTAGACGAGGAGGCCCCTTGATGCGCCGATCTGGGTCCCATCGCTTCTCCTTCCACAGCTTGCGGACGTCTGAGTAGAGGGCAGTCCGGAAGTCCAGATCACCGCTGCACTTCAGGAACACGGTCCGGCGCCGTCCCCGACCGTCAACCGGGATGCACAACGGGAGACTCTCGGCGACGGCGGGTGCGGAGTGTGTTCCCTGGGGCTCAAGTTCTGCGGGCATCGGTCTTCTCCTGATCGGGGTGATGGAACAAACCCACGAGCCATGGGCTCGTGGGCGGCACCCGCCGCTTCGCGACGGGCTGCCGAGCTGGTCTTGATCCGGCCGTCACTCGGGGGTCCGAGCGGAGGCTGGGTTCACCAGATCGGGTTGCGGGGACGTGGCGTCGGGGCTGCCGACGAAGCCGTCTTCCCGCGCCCACTGGCGAAGGAGGTCGCAGGCTTCGCGGTACGAAATCGCCAGCGACCAGGCGACCAGCCGCGGCGCCGCGAACTCCTGCCCTGGGATCGGCTCCCGTGGGTGGGTCCAGCAACGCCAGGTATTCCGTGCCGGCCGGAGCACGCAGGAGGGGTTCAGGTCGGGGTGGTCGGGACCAGGGCAGCGAAAGTGGCCGCGACGGTCGATCTGGATGCCCAGCCGGCGCATGACCACCGCAATCGGCATCCAGGCCTTCGCAGGCATCCCGATCACCGGCGGATGCACCTCAGGGGGTCTGTTCGGCCGGCGAAACAAGGCCTCCCGCGTTGGCGCATCCGACCACGCCCCGTAGGGCAGCTCGACCCGTGGTCGATGACGTGACCGCTCGACCACGTCCGGAAGCTCGTCTGCCTGGCCGAAGGGGACCAGCCAGCCCTCCGGCCGCCCACCCCCGATGGGCCGCCAGCGCGAGCAGGGCATCCGCACCCAGGACCGGGGCCTGTAGAGGCTCAGATCGGGCTGTGGAGCTCCAGCGGCGCGAGCCAGGCTGCACGCGAGGTGCCGCAGCTCGCTGGGATGAGCCGATTGCCCCGGGTCGAGGCCGAGATCCGCGGTGGCGACGAGCACATGGGTGCCCCTCCGGCCCGAGAAGTCCAGCCGGTGCCTGATCGCGTTTCTGGTGCAGAACCGACCCAGGATCCATGCAGCGCGAAACGGCTCGGACAGGTCCCAGGCCCCCGCGGCAATCTGGATCCCGTCGAAGTCGAGGACCTGGACCGAACCCCACAGTGGCCGGTCCTCGTCGCCGTCCAGCACCGGCTGCACACGTATGAAGGCGGCATCACGGTCCCGCCTCGCGCGGAGCGACGACTCGAGCTGGCTCGGACGCAGCCCCCTGAGCCGGCCCTGGGCGAGGGCGACGGGCAGGGAGCTGCGCCTCCCGCAGTACAGGACGAGGTAGAGGGGCTGGTCATCGGGCACAGGGGGCTCCAGCAGCCCAGCGGCGGCCGGGAGCTAGCGAGGGGCGAAACTGGCTAGGGGGGCGCTGCGCTCAGGCTGCGCTCAGGCTGCGCCGGAACGCCCCACCCCAGCCCTGTGCTCGTCAATCCACCGACGGAGTTCCTCGGGATCGAAACGAACCATCCGCCGGCTCAGACGGATGTGGGGCACGCGACCGTTGCGCACCCAGAAGTAGAGGGTGTTGATGTTGACCCCGAGAAACTCGGCGGCCTGGGTGTAGGTGAGCAAGTTCATCGTGGCTCCCGTGTTCGCACTGGTCTGGGAGGAGTTCTACGATGTCGGCCGTGGCTGGAATACGAATAGAAACAGCCGACTTACCGCCGTTTCCCTGCCCTCTTGCTGAGCCCCCAGCGAGGCTGACTCCTGCGAGCGACTCCGCAGACAGAGTCTCCGATGAAGCCATTCCCGGATCGTCGGCCTGACAGTCGGCCGACCCGACGATCCGGGAATGGCCTCGCCGCGCGCCGCACCCGATGGGCGCTGGCTCGCAGTATCTCGGGGACGGTAGAGGGCAGGGAACGCTGTGCTGAAGCGGGAAGACCCGGCAGGTCCTGGCGGGCCAGCCGCCCTCTCGGTCCAGGTTCGCGCGTGATCTTCAGCCGATCCGATTCGGCTCGGGCAATCTACGCAGAGTGGGCGCCCGCAGCGGCAGCGGAGACTCCACCGGAGTTCCTCGCGCCAATATCGACAAGATCTTGGCCGGTGGAGCTGTGATGCCGGGTGCCGCCTTCCGGCCGCGCTAGACCCACCGCAATCCGGTCCGGATCGGTGTTGAGCTCGCGGCCCGTCCGGGGGCGGCCCCAGTTTCGCCCCCTACCCTGCTCGGTGATGTCTCGACGACATGAGCCCAGCAGTCTGCTGTGAGGCGTCCAGACTGATTCCAGACCGGGCGGGAACGGAATCCCGCTATCGTCACTGGTCACCCTGGGGCCTCCCCGAAGGAGCAGGGCTGGGGGTGGAAGATGCGCACCGGAGTCTC
>JAJDAI010001117.1 GCA_029261955.1 Deltaproteobacteria bacterium
GCCCCGGACACATCGGGACACAACCGGACACCCGCCTCAGTCCACCCGGAGCGTGATGCCGGCCACCGCGAGGATCGCCTGCTCGTCCTGGAGGTCCGCGCGGGTCAGCGCGTGGGTGTCGAGCCAGCCTCCCGGGAAGCCCAGGTGCACCGTGTCCCCCGCAACCGACAGGGTCACCTCGGGCTGCCGCGTGCCGCTGCGCGGTCGGTGGATCCGCACCGCGAGCCGGAGGAACACGCCGAGGCGAAGCGCGTCGGCGGCCGGCTTGCCGGGCAGGTAGACCTCCAGCCGCTCCCGGGTCACCTTGCGCCGCTGGCTGAGCACCAGCGCGGCGAGCATCTCCTGGTCGTCGCGAGAGAAGCCCGGCATCGTCGCGTTGCGCAGCAGGTAGGCCCCGTGCTTGTGGTAGCCGCTGTGGGAGACCGACTGGCCGATCTCGTGCAGCTGCGCCGCCCAGCGCAGGTAGAGCCGGTTGCGGCTGTTCTTGAGCCCCCAGCCCTTCGCTCCCTCCCGGAAGAGGTCCAGCGCCGTGCGACCGACGCGCTCCGCGTGCGCGGTGTCCACGCCGTAGCGCTCCTGGAAGCGGCGGATGGTCGCCTCGCGCACGTCCTCCTCGTGGATGCGGCCCCGCAGGTCGTAGAGCAGCCCTTCCCGCAGCGCGCTCTGGGCGACCCGCATCTCCTCGATGCGCAGCCCCTCGAAGACCGCGCGGAGCACGGCCACCCCGCTCGCGAGGACCGTGCGTCGATCGGGGTCGAGGCCGGGCAGGCGCAGCGACTCGACGCTCCCCGCCGCGATCAGCGCCTCGCGCAGCGACTCCAGCCCCGTCCGTGTGATGCCGCGGTCGCTCCACTCGTTGGCCCGGAGGATCGCCTCGACGGACTTGATGGTGCCCGACGCGCCGATGGCCGCGTCCCAGCCGGCACGCCGGTAGGTGCGCTCCCGGGCCCGCATCGCGAGGCGCGCCGCGACGTGGGCTCGGTCCATGGCGTCGCGGTCGATGACCCCCTCCGCGAAGAAGCGCTGTTTCCAGCCCACGCAGCCCATGCCGATGGAGTCGCGCTGGAGCGTCTCCTCACCCCGTCCCAGGATGAACTCGGTGCTGCCGCCGCCGATGTCGACCACGAGCTTGTGGGGCGGGGAGTCCGGCAGGTCGTGCAGCACGCCCAGGTAGATGATGCGGGCCTCCTCCTGGCCGGAGATGACCTCGATGGGGTGCCCCAGGGCCTCCGCCGCACGCACGAGGAAGCTGCGCGAGTTCTCGGCCTTGCGCAGCGTGTTCGTGCCGACCGCGCGCACCGAGCTCTGCGGGAGCCCGTCCAGCCGCTGGCCAAAGCGTTGGAGGCAGGCGATGGCCCGATCCTGGGCCTCCTGCGTCAGCCGCTTGTCGACCAGGCCCTCCGCGAGCGCCACGCGCTCCCGAAGCCGGTCCTGGATGTGCACGCCGTCGGCGTCGAGGCGCGCCACGATCATGTGAAAGGAGTTCGAGCCCAGGTCGATCGCAGCGACCTCAGAGCCGGGTTCGGGAGTCGGCATGAGCGCGCATCCTATCCGGGTTCGGCGCTGCTATCTTCCGCGGCCCGGAGGACCGACATGGGCCTGTTCGACGTACACGCTCACCTGACTCATCCCCGGCTCCTGCCGGAGATCGACGCCGTGCTCGCGCGCGCGGCCGTGGCGGGCGTGACCTCGATGATCAGCAACGGGCTCAACTTCGAGGACAACCAGGCCGTGGCCGAGCTCGCCGCGAAGACCCCCAGCGTGCATGCCGCCTTCGGCCTCTACCCCGTGGACGCGGTGCTGCCCGAGATGCTGGCCGACGGCCACGAGTACCCGCGGGAGGCCAGCCCCCACAGCCCGGAGGAGGCCCTCGACTGGGTCCGCGAGCACGCCGACGAGGCCATCGCCGTCGGCGAGATCGGCCTCGACGGCTACTGGGTTCCAGCCGAGTACTGGGATCGCCAGGAAGCCGTGTTCCGCGCCTTCGTGCAGGCCGCCCTGGACCTGGACAAGCCCATCATCCTGCACAGCCGCAAGCGCGAAGCCCGCTGCTTCGAGATCCTCCAGGAGATGGGCGTCAAGCGGGCCGACTTCCACTGCTTCGGCAGCCGCGTGAAGCTCGCCCGGCGCATCGCCGCGGCGGGCTACCACCTGTCGATCCCGGCGAACGCGCGGCGCTCCGAGAGCTTCACCCGCATGCTCGAGACCCTGCCCCGCGAGCAGGTGCTGCTGGAGACCGACTGCCCCTACCTGCCGCCGGAGCGGGACCTCACCAACGAGCCCTGCTACGTCGCCGGAACAGCGGCCTACGCGGCGGAGCTGTGGGGCGTCGAGCCGGCCGAGGCGCAGGCCCAGCTCGAGTCCAACTTCGTCGACCTCTTCGGCTTCACGCCCTAGCCCGCTTCCGGAGCTCCTCGAGCAGGTGGAGGTAGTCGCCGTCGGGCGGAGGCGCCGGCTTCCGGTAGTGCCGGAACTCCCCTAGATCCCCGAAGCGCTGCACGCACAGCCAGATCACCTCGCGCTCGGCCGCCAGCTCCTCCTTGGCCTGGACCGCGAGCCCCAGCTCCTGCATCGACGTGCCCGGCAGGTGTCCGCGGCGCGCGACGTCCTGGAAGCAGTTGGCCAGCTCAGCCGGCGTGTGCTGATCGGCCTCCAGGAAGGCGCGGGTCACGGACACGACCCCGTCGGCGTCGAGGTGCCCTCCCCCGAACAGCACGAGGGCCGCCTGGAAGTAGTTGAACACCGGCACCACGCGCGGCCCGTACATCCGGAAGGTGCCGGGCGGCGAACGCTTGTCGAGGTGGATGAAGATGTGCTCGACGGCCTCGTGCGGCTCGATGCGCTGCAGCGCGGTCCGGCAGCGGTCGATGGCGTCGTCGTAGGCGCCCGAAGCGCGCAGCACGGCCACCAGCGCCGAGTCGTCCACGCGCCCGGCCACGATGTCGCCGTAGAGCGAGTAGATGAGGGCGTCCGCCTCGGCGTCGTCCCCGAAGAGGGTCTCCCCGACGCCGCGCACGTCGGCGCGCGACTCCAGCAGCAGCGGCAGCTTGTATCCGACCTGGTCCCGCACCGCCCGCAGGCGCCCGCGCCGCAGGTTCGTGAACTGGGGCTTCAGGTGGAACTCATCCCAGCGCACGCCGTCCAGCTGGAGCTTCTGCTCCAGGGTCTTGCGCATCTGGGTGGG
>JAJDAI010001118.1 GCA_029261955.1 Deltaproteobacteria bacterium
ACGCGAGGGCGACCGCTGGCGCCTGGCCCACACCCTGCTGCGCGAGACCCTGCTCCGGGTCGCGGGGGAGCAGGACCGGCTGCGCGGCTGGCACCAGCACGCGGCCTCGGTGCTCCAGGCGCGCGGCACCCCGAGCCCCGAGCGGCTCGGACGCCACCTGCTGGCCGCGGGGCTGAGCGGGGAGGCGGTCGCCCCGCTCTTCGCGGCCGCAGCCAGGCGTCGCGAGCTCGGGGACTACGCCGAAGCGCTGGATCTGCTCGACGCCCGCGACGAGGCCCTGGACTCGCTGGCCTCACCGGAGCACGAGCGCGCCCGGGGCCGGGTGCTCCGCGCGCGGATCGCCGGGCACCGCACGGAGTTCGACGCCGTGGTGGCCCTCTGCGAGCCGGTCCTGGCCGAAGCGCGCGCCCGCTCCTGGGCGGACCTGCTGCCCGAAGCCATGCGCACCCTCGCCTTCGCCTGGTGGCAGCAGGGTCGCTACGACGAGGCCGAGGTCCTGTACCGCGACGCCCTCCCCCTCTTCGAAGCCCTGCCCGAGCCCGAGGGCGTCGGCCGCTGCCATCTGGGCCTGGGCATCGCCGCCTACCAGCGGTCCGAGTTCGAGCAGGCCCTGCGCTACGCGAACACCGCGCACGCCATCTTCGAGGCCGCCGGCATCACGCGCGGCAGCGTGGACGCGCTGGGTTGGACCGCCATCCTCCAGCGTCGCCTCGGCCGCCCCGACGAATCCCGGCGTCTGCTCGAGCAGGCGGTGAAGACGGCCGACGCGTCTGGCCTGCGCTTCGGCGCGGCCATGATCCGCAACACGCTGGGCGTCGCGCTGCGCTCCGAAGGCCGCCTGGATGAGGCGCGGGCCCTGCTCCGCCAGGTGCTCCAGGAGACCGAGCTGCTCGGCAGCGGCGAGGCGGTCTGGCCGAGGATCAACCTGGGTCTGATCGCCCTGGAGCGGCGGCGCCTGCGCAGCGCGCGCAAACACCTCGGCAAGGCGCTGGGCTTGCTGGAGACCATGGGGCGCGTGACCTTCTCGGGCGGGGTGCAGGTGGCCCTGGTGGCCTGCGCGGGCCTCGAGGGGGACTGGCGCGCCTGGGACGAGCACGCCGCCGCCGCCAAGACCGCCCTCGAGCTCGCTCCCATGCCCCACGAGGACATCGCCGCGTCCGCCGCCCTGGCCGCCCGGGCCGCCCGAAAGGCCGGGCAGTTCGCGCGGGCGCGCAGCATGTACGAGCTGGCCCGCGATCAGCGCGCGGCGCTGGGGGAGGACACAGCGCAGCTGGAGTCGGAGCTGGACGGGCTGGCCTGAGCGCACAGAGCCCGCCCGGGGCTACCACCAGTGCACGTCGTCCAGGGTCGGATCGCCCGCGCGCGCGGCCTCCCAGGGCTTCGCGGGCAGGTACTTCCAGCCCCCGTCGCTGAACATCACGACGATGTTGCCCTGCTCCAGGCGCTCGGCTTCCCTCAGCGCCACGTGCAGCGCCGCGCCGGCCGAGATGCCAGCGTTGATGGCCTCGGACTTGATGACCCGCTCCGCCGCGAGGATGGCCGAGGCGTGGTCCACCAGCCATCGCCCATCCAGCTGGTCCATCTTCAGCAGCGGCGGCCGGAAGCCGTCCGACATCGAACAGAGGCCCTGGAGGCGGTCGCCCATCTTCGGCTCGATGCCCACGATGCGCACCGCGGGGTTCGCCTCCCGCAGCCGCTGGCCCACGCCCATGATCGTGCCGCCGGTGCCGATGCCCGCCACGAAGACGTCCACCTGGGGCAGCTGAGCGAGGATCTCGCCCCCGGTGTGCTCGTAGTGCACCCGCACGTTGGTCGGGTCGTCGAACTGACCCAGCATGTGCCAGCCGTGCCGCTCGGCCATGCTCTTGGCCAGACCCACCGCCTGCCGCATGTCCTGACACTGCTCGCAGAAGATCCCGTCGACGCCGTAGAGCGCCAGCACCTCGACGATCGCGGGCACGGTCGCCTTGGGGAGCACGACCTTGACGTCGTAGCCGCGCCGCTTGCCGACCATGGCCAGCGCGATGCCCGTGTTGCCGGAGCTGGCCTCCACGATGGTCCCGCCAGGCTTCAGGCGGCCGTCCCGCTCCGCCGCGAGCACGAGGCCCAACGCGATGCGGTCCTTGACGCTGCCGCTCGGATTCTGCCCCTCGATCTTCGCGAAGATCCGCACACCGGGCTTCACCTGCAGGGCGGTGAGCTCCACGAGGGGGGTCTGGCCGATGTAGTCGAGGAGGTCGGGTACCACGGGGTCCATTGTGGCACGAAGCGTGACGTAGACTGCGCGCCGGAGGACCGATGAGACCCAGCCCGCTCCCGTTGTTGATGCTGCTGACCGCCTGCGCTGCGGACAGCCAGGGTCCCACCGATCCCAACGACGTGCCCTACCTCGACCCCTACGCGGACGACCAGGACGTGAACATGCCTTCGGAGATCACCGAGGTGGAGGCTCAGCCTCCGGGCACCGAGCAGATCGTCGACGTCGTGATCGAGAACACCGGTCCCTTCGAGCTCCAGCTCAACGAGGTCCGCCTGGCCAACTGGTCGGATCCCGAGTGGACCCTGCTCGTGGACTCGGTCCCCTCCAGCATCGGAGCCGACAGCTCGGTCACCGTGCAGGTGGGCTACGTCTCGCCCCTGGGCCGCGACAGCTACGGGGCCCTCGAGGTGCGGACCAACGACCCGGACGAGGCGCTCGCCGCCACCGGGCTGCTGGGCCGCGCGGCCGAAGGCAGCCCCGAGCCCCGCCTGGACCCGCTGGTGCTGGACTACGGCTTCGTCTTCCAGGACGAGGAGGAGCGACTGACCCTGGAGGTGCGCAACGACGGCGACCAGAGCGTCAGCGTGCTCAGCGTCAGCGTCGAGCAGTCGGCGAGCCAGGCGGCCTTCGCGCTCAGCTGCCCCGGCCAGCCGGTGGTCTTCAGCCAGGACGAGCCGCCGTCGTGCCCCCTCTGGGACGACCTCGTGGGCGCGGCGCTCATGGACACGCCCCTGGAGCCCGGCGAGTCGCGCTCCATCGAGCTGGCCTTCATCCCCGGCTCCCTGGTCACCAACTCGGCCCAGGTCGTGGTGCAGACAAGCGACCCGCGGCGCCCGGTCCTCACAGCCACCGCGCGCGGCAACGGCGACGGCGGGCAGGGCTGCACGCCCCCCAGCATCACGCTGCTCTCCCCCACCGAG
>JAJDAI010001119.1 GCA_029261955.1 Deltaproteobacteria bacterium
CGTCGTCGTCGTCCGCGGTCGCGTCGTCGTCGTCCGCGGTCGCGTCGTCGTCGTCCGCCGTCGCGTCGTCATCATCCGCGGTCGCGTCGTCGTCGTCTGCGGTCGCGTCGTCGTCGTCTGCGGAGTCGTCGTCGTCCGCGGTCGCGTCGTCGTCATCGAAGGAGATGTCGTCGTCGTCCGCGCCGGAGTCGTCGTCGTCGGTCGGGTTGATGGTCTGCGGACAGCCCGCGGTGGCCAGCAGCCCGAACAGGGCGAGCAGCATGGGAAGGACCGAGGTGGCCCGGATCTGGAGCGGCATGAGATGAACCCTTCTTTGACGCGGATCGCGTCCCCCGGCGGGGTTCTACACGGCGGGGGGGCTCCGCGAAACCACGTCATCGAGGGCGCGCAAGACGGCCCGGATCCCTAGAAGCCCACCGTGATCCGCTGGTTCCGCGCCACGCCGGCCTCCTCGGTCACCGAGCCGTCCGGCCACTCGACCCGGACCCGCTCGACGCCCTCGGAGCCCAGCCCGATGTGCGCGATGGGCTCGACGGCGCTGAAGAGGCCCCGGCTTCCGGCCCCGATGCGCTCGCACAGCTCCTGGCCGCCGGTGCTGACGCAGACGCGCGCTCCCAGGCCATCGCGGTTGCCGGGCGGCCCCTCGAGCTTCACCTCGAGCCAGCCGTTGCCGTTGGGCACCCCGAGCAGGACCTGCGGCTCGTCGACCACCCCAACCCAGACCACGTCCAGGGCGCCGTCGGCGTTCAGGTCGGCCACCAGGGGGCTGCGCCAGGCCCGACCCCCGGCCTCGGGCATCGCGTCGGGCGCGTGCTCGAAGCGCTCGCCGGTCCAGCGGTGCAGCGTGTTGACCTGGGGGACGCCGGCGTCCTCAGCGTCCCGGCGCTCCTTGTAGCCCCAGGCCGTCAGCAGATCGAGGTCGCGGTCGTTGTCCAGATCCGCGAGCTCCAGGCCCCACCCGTGCAGCGAGCGCTCGAGGTCGGGGGAGCCCAGGCCCCAGGCGGCCGAGCGGCTCAGTGCGAGCCCGTTCTCCATGGAGAAGGCGGGCAGCCTGCCCTGGGTGTCGGACAGGACGATGTCGAGCGAGCCGTCGAGGTCGATGTCCCCGGCCGCCACGCCCATGCCGAACATGGCCGCGTCCAGCCCGACCTCCGCCCCCTGCTCGGTCCACCCCTCCGTGTCCCCCAGGAAGAGCTGGTTGGGCAGGCCGAACTCGCCGAAGTCCTTCACCGAATACAGGTCGAGCAGCCCGTCGTCGTCGCAGTCCAGCCAGGCCGACACGAAGGTCTGGCCGCCCAGCTGGGCCTCGTCGCCCAGCAGCGGCGAGGCGTCCTCGAACTGGAGGTCCCCGCGTCCGAGCAGCAGGCGGTCCTGGCCCTCGATGTGGAGGTCGTCGGGGCCGCTGATCTTGCCGTAGGCCGAGACGTAGACATCGACCTGCCCGTCGCCGTCGGCGTCGGCGAGCGCGCCCCCGACGTAGAGGGACCGTGCGTCCGTCTCCAGCAGGACCCGCGGCGCACCGAAGAGCGCGCCGCCCAGGTTCGGCAGGAGCAGCGCCCGCGGGCCGTCGAAGAGCAGGACTTCGCGCAGGCCGTCGCCGTCGAGGTCAGCCGCCGAGGCTGCGCGCACGCCGGCGATGTCCTCCAGGCCGCTGCCCTGCACGGGCTCGAAGCTCCCATCCCCGAGCCCCAGGTGGAGTCGGTTGGGGGCGAAGGGGGAGGTGAGCAGCAGGTCGGTGATGCCGTCGCCGTCGAGGTCGGAGAGCACCGCCCCGCCCCCAGCGGCGTACTCGGGGTGGCTGACCTCCTCGTCGGGCCAGCGGCCGGGCACGAAGGCGAGGCCGGCGTCGGCCGTGGCGTCCACCAGAGCGAGGGGATCCTGCTCCGGCGGATCGTCGAGGCCGGCGAAGCCGTCTTCGGGCTCGCCCGTGCAGGCCGTCAGCAGCAGTGCCAGGAGGAGGAGGCGCACCGCGTCAGTCCCGACTGACCAGCAGCCGCTGATCCGGGGCGGGCTGGTCGATGATCGTGATGCTGCCGTCAGGCCAGTGGACCTGCACCTCGTCGAGCTCGTCGACCGGGCCCAGGCCGAAGTGCAGCACCGGCTCCTGGGACGAGTGCGCCCCCGAGATGCCCGCGCCCAGCAGCCGTTCCTGCTCGATGCCGCCCGCGAGAACCCGCACGCGCGCGCCCAGGCCATCCCGGTTTCCGGTCGGCCCCTCCAGCTGCACGTCGAGCCAGTGGGCGTCGGTCCCCAGGGCCATCATCACCGCCGGCGCGCCGACCAGGCAGGTCTGGACCCAGTCCAGCTGCCCGTCCTGGTTCAGGTCCACCGGCAGGACGGCGCGCCAGGTGGGGTCGGGCAGCGCGGGCAGGCCGGGGGAGACGTCGGTGAAGTCCTCGCCCCTCCACAGGCCCAGGGTGGTGCGGCCGGGCGCGGAGTCGGTGTCGAAGCTGCCCCAGGCCGTGAGCAGGTCGGCCTCGCCGTCGTTGTCGAAGTCCTCGAGCTGCGTGGCCCAGGACGCGAGCAGCTCGGAGTCCAGCGGCGGGCGGGCATCGACGGCCTCGCTGATCTCGACGGCGCCGCCCTCGCCCAGCCGCATCAGGTGCAGCTTGGAGTCGATGTCGGTGATCGCCAGCTCCAGGCGGCCGTCGTGGCCCAGGTCGGCCTGGGCGATGCCCATCGCCTCGATCCTCAGGTTCAGGCCGAAGGCGCTCGAGTCCTCGACGAAGCCGCCTTGCCTCTGAAGGAACAGCCGGTTGGGCGCCAGGATGCTGCCCTTGTCGTTGGCGACGTAGATGTCGAGCTCCCCGTCCCCGTCGGCGTCGAGCCAGGTCGCGGCGAAGCCCTGGCCCATGCGGTGCTGGCCGCCGCCCAGCTGCTCCGACCGGTCCTCGAAGAGCAGCCCGCCGAGGCCACCCAAGAGGCGGTCCTCGCCCCCCGCCGGCGGCTCGGCGCCGACCGCCCAGTCGCCTTGCACGACCACGTAGGCGTCGACCTGCTCGTCGCCGTCGTAGTCCACGAAGGCCGCGCCCACGACCCACTCGTCGTCGTCAGCGACCAGCGGCGGCGGCAGCTCGGCGAAGGCGCCGTCCCCGAGGTTCTGGAAGAGCCGGAGCTCGTGATCGTCGAAGAGAAAGACCTCGCGCAGCCCGTCGCCGTCGAGGTCTGCGGCCGCGCCGCCGAAGGTCCAGCTGCCCTCCTCCAGGCCCGAATCAGGCCGCGCCTCGAAGCGGCCGTCGCCCAGGCCCAGGAACAGCGCGTTGGGGCCGTCGACCGCGGTGAGCAGCAGATCCGGGATGCTGTCGCCGTCGAGGTCTGCCGCGACCGCGCCGCCGCCGGCGAAGCGCCGGAGCGGGCCGTGCTCGGAGGTGGGCTCCGGTGCCGACCAGTCCAAGCCGGCTTCGCTCGTGGCGTCCCGCACGAGCCGGAGCCCGAGCCAGATCGGCTCGTCCTCGTCCACCGGATCGGGCGCCCCCGAGCTGTCGTTCGATGCGAAGCCACCCTCCTCCGAGGGCCCCGCGCAACCGACCGCGAACCAGAGCAAACACGCCCACGAGACCATCGTCCCGCGCACCGAAAACCTCCCTTGCCTTCGTGATCCGAGACGCCCCTCAGCGCTCCGGACTCCGACCTCACCCCTGGACGCTAGCCGCGGGGCCCTGGGCCCACCAAGGGCTTTCCAGAAGAGTGCCCTACCGCACGAACTCGGGGTGCCGGGCCTCGATCGACCGACGTGTCGGCAGGTCGAAGGCTTCGGTCACCTCGCCGTCCGGCCAGCGGATCGTCAGGCGGTCGATGACGTTTCGGTCCCCCAGGCCGACGTGGGCCCGGGACGGGGATTGCCCGGATCCGCGCGGTCCCAGGATCTCGCGTTTCCAGACCCGCCCGTCCGCCTCGACCTCGACCCGCGCGCCGAGGGCCGAGGCGTTGACGGTGGCGCCGAGCAGCTCGACGTCGATCCAGGCGCCGCTGCCGCAGGAGTTCAGGAAGAGGCGCGGCGCCGTCAGCGGACCGGCGGTGGCGATGTCCAGCCAGCCGTCGCCGTCGAAGTCGGCCTCGGCGATGCCGTAGTGGTCCTCGGCGATGTCGATGCCCGCGATGGCCGAGACGTCGGTGAAGGGCCCGTTCGGCTCGGTGCGCGTCCAGAGCAGGTCGGGCCAGCCGACGAGGCCCCGGCCCCAGGCCTCGCGGTCGTAGCCGCTGGCCTGCATCAGCTCCGTCTCGCCGTCTGCGTCCAGGTCCGCGAAGCTCATCGCCCAGCCGAGGGTGGACCACTGCTCGTCGAAGCGCACATCCGGCTCGATGCCGAGCGCCTGGCCCACGTCCACGTAGCTGCCGTCGGGCATCGTCTGCATGCAGAGGGGCGCCCCGACGTCGCTGCCGCAGAAGTCCATGAAGCCGTCGTCGTTGAGGTCGGTGACCGCGACGCCCATGCCGGCGAGGTTCAGCGCCATGCCCAGCTCGTCGGCGATGTCGGTCCAGCCGTCGTCGTACTCCCAGAAGGCGTTCGGCAGGCCGGGGGCGTCCGCGCCGGTGATCTGGAGGATCTCGGGCTGCCCGTCCCAGTCCCGGTCGGTGAAGGTCGTGCCGATCGCCGCGACGCCGTAGCCCTCGCTCAGCGTGCCCGTCGCGGTCAGCACCCCGGCCTCGTTGGTCAGCAGGACCGTGGGCGGGACATCCGCCGAGTCGTGGTTCTCGGCGCCGCCGCTGACCACCGCGTCGATGTCCCCGTCGAAGTCGATGTCCCCCAGCGCGACCCCCGTCGCGGCGACCTTGCCGGGGATGCCCGGGTCCAGGTGCTGCACCTCCGTGAAGCGCCCGCCGCCGAGGTTCAGCGCCATCCACGAGCCCCGGTAGAACTGGTTGCCGACCAGGTCCGGCAGGCGGTTGCCGTCGAGGTCGGCGAGCCCGAAGAGGTCCGGCTCGAAGACGTCCCCCGGCTCGACCGTGGGCCCGACGGTGAAGTGGGCGGTGCCGTCGTTGAGGTAGACCGTGGGCAGCCAGGAGACCCCGGCGATCAGCAGGTCGATGTCCCCGTCCAGGTCCACGTCCTCGGCCACGACCATGCGCTCGAAGCCCAGCAGTGGGTACTTGTCGGTGTCCTCGGTGACCGCGATCTCCGTCAGGCCGCGCTCCTGTCCGACCTCGGTGAAGCGGTCCCAGCCGCTGCGCGGCGACGCGCAGGGCTGCTCGTCCCCGAGGCTGAAGGCGGGGCCCGGGTCGACGGTGACGACGGGGATCTCCTGCTCCTCCTCGGGGGCCTCGCAGCCGAAGAGGAGCAGGGCGATCAGCAGGGGCCTCACGGTGTCCTGCGCTTGCTGATCTCCGCCTGCAGCTCCAAGGCAGAGGCGCCATCGGGGCGGTTCTCGAGCGCCTTGACCAGCAGCGCGTCGGCCTCGTCCCAGCGGGCTTCGCTGACGTAGATGCGGGCCAGGGCGACGAACTTGCGGTAGCCGAGCTCCGGGTCGAGCTCGACGGCCTTCTCCAGCTCGCCGCGCGCCTCCGTGACGCGCCCCTGCTTCAGGTAGAGCAGGCCCAGGCCGCGGTGCGGGCAGGTGTAGCCCTCGCCGCTGGCGGCGGCGCGGTACTCGGCTTCGGCGGCCTCGGTCTCGCCCCGGTTGGCGAGCACGGCGGCGCGGCCGGAGCGGGCGTAGCGGTTGGCGGGCTGCATCGCGAGCACGCGGTCGAAGGACACCAGGGCCTCGTCATCCCGGCTCAGGGCGAGCAGGGAGTTGCCGCGCCCGAGCAGGGCCAGGACCTCGTCCGGCTGGTCGGTGAGCACGACGTCGAACCAGCGCAGCGCCGGCTCGTGCCGGCCGCCGTTCGCCTCCACCCACGCGCGCCCGATGCCGGCCATCTTGTAGGTGAAGCGCGCGACGTCGAGCACGGTCGACTCCATGCCCTGCTTCTTCTCGCCCATGTTCCAGCCGAGCACGGGCTCGAAGTGCGCCGTGGCCTTGCCGTAGTCCAGTTCGACGATCGCGAGGTGTCCCAAGCCCACCGTCGAGCCATCGGGATCGAGGGGCGCCGCCTGCTCGAAGCGGCGCTTCGCCTCGGCCGTGTCCTGCTTCGCGAGGGCCAGGTAGCCGCGCAGCGTGTGGTAGCGCCCCGAGGCGTCCTCGACCCGCGGGTGGTGCAGGCCCTCGGCCCGCTCCGCGCGGTCCAGGTAGGCCGCCGCGCGCTCGTGCTCGCCGAACTCGTAGGACTTCAGCGCCGCGATGTAGAGGTGCACTGGCGTGTGCTCGGCGATGTCCGCCGCCGTCTCGTAGAGGGCCCAGACCGCGTCGTGCCGGCCCATCTGCGCGTAGAGCCGGCCGAGCGCCTGGTAGGGGCAGCCGTTGTCGGTCTCCTCCTCGGCCCGGAAGACGTCGAGCGCCGCGATGCTCTTCTTGAGGTGCGACTCCGCCTCGTCGAAGCGCTTCTGGTCCGTGTAGATGCGGCCCAGGTAGCGCTCGGCCTCGGCGATGG
>JAJDAI010001120.1 GCA_029261955.1 Deltaproteobacteria bacterium
AGGCGAGAACGGGATGTTTCGATACAAGCGCATCATCGGTGACCGACTACAGTCTCGAAGCCCCGCCGGACAGAGAATCGAGGCCTTGATCGGCATTGCCGTTCTGAACCGGATGACCGCACTCGGGATGCCGCACTCGGTGGCAATCCGAAGCTGAAAGTCGCTCCTTCGGGCATCGATCCGCCTCCGAATTGAGTCGTGCAACAACGCCGTCCAGCGTCCCCGGGGGGCTCTCGTGCGGCTCGGGTTCTGTTGAGCGAACGACCCGCGCGGAAGGCCGGGTCACCCCTTGGTCCCGCTCGCGGCCAACCAAGTTCGAGTTCGAACTGGAGTGGATCGACGGTTACGGGTGGGAGTGCCCGGATCTCTGGGAGCCCCCCGTACGCATCGACATCGGGTGCGAACTCGAGCCCGATTCCGGGAGCCTCCGGGTAGAGCAGCTGGAGGAACCGGGGGGCTTGGTCCGGTTCTCGGCGGAGGTGCGTTGGGACGGCTCCTCCGCCTGCGATGGCTGCGGGCAGCTTACCCTCGATGGCCAGATTGCCGGCAGCTGGTGCGCTGACCAGCCCTTCGCCATCTAGCTGGCGTTGGCGCAAGGGTCGATGCGGGCCGCATGGCGTTGCGCGTCTCCCTGTGGGCGAGGCGCTGTGTCTGAACCGCTCCGGCTTTTTCGGCGGCTCCAGAGGTTGAGAGACTGGAGCCATGTCGAAGACATCGAGACGACTTCCGGCGGAGGTCCGCGAGCAGGCGGTCCGATTGGTACGCGAGACGCGCAAGGACCACGATTCGGAGTGGGCAACACTCTGCTCGATCGCCCCAAAGGTGGACTGCCGGGCAGAGACGCTGAGGAAGTGGGTTCGTCGCGCCGAGCGGGACGAAGTCCTGCGGCCGGGTCCGACAAGCGAAGAGCAGGCGTGCATCCAGCAGCTCGAGCGTGAGAACCGTGAGCTGAAGCGGGCCAACGAGATCCTGCTCAAGGCGTCCGCGGATTTCTCCCAGGCGGAGCTCGACCGCCGACCGAAGCAGTGGTGCGGTCCATCGACGAGCACCGCGGCGAGTACGGCGTCGAGCCGATCTGCAGGGTGCTGGTGTAGTGCCCCAGGGTTTCTTGGACAGCTCAGGGTGTCTATTCAGGCCACGAAGGCCAGTGGTGGCTTGAGGTCCCTTCGGACTTGAGCCGGGGTTCGGTGCTTGTGCTTCTGGACGAGCCAGCTTTCGTTGTAGGTGTCCCTGAAAGCGAGCAAGGCGAGCCGGAGTGACCAGCGACAATTACTTCTGCCGGGCCCGTTGCCTCAGTGACAGATGTTACCGGAGCTGGTCCTCGATCCGCGGTCGCGCAATCCGTCGTTCGTCGTCGTCGTCGGCCTGTGGTCAGTGTGGTCAACCGCAGCTGCGCCGCGATCGTCCTGGAACGCGTGCGCTCCGCCCCGCAGCTCCGGTTGTCCAAAGGCCTGTGGTGACATGGGGGCAGGCCAGCAGGCTCCTGGGTCCATGGTGGTCCCAGGGGGCTGTCCCCAGGTCTCCACAGGCCTGTCACTGGCCATCAGGCGCCTCCTCCGGCCATCCGAGCAGGGCCGACGCCTGGACTCGCCGCCACTCCCCGACGCGGCGCTGCAGCGTGCGGAGCTGTCGAGGCTGGAATCGGTGCGGATCCTCGACCACCAGCCTCTCGAGGAGGCTCTTGGCGGTTGCGTCCGGGTCGGTCTCCAGCCAGACGAGGAGGCTGGGCCACACGGGCTCGAAGTCGTCGCGGCGGGTCCGCCAGTGTCGCGCCTCCTTGGGCTTCTTCCGGTGGGTCGGCCGCACCTCGCCCTGCTCGGACAGCCGGGGCAGGGTAGCCAGGAAGGCGTCGAGGTCGACTGGCGGGTCGGCGGCGGCTCCATGGTTCTCCAGCGCGGCAAGCCCGGCCTGGGCTTCGCGCAGCTGCTTCAGCAGCTCGATGGGGTCCAGTCGTCTTCGCTCTCCGCGCAGCCGTTCCTTGACCGTCTGCGATACGCGCGGGTCTGCCAACAGCCTGTCGCAGGGGGTGGCCGGGGGCCAGAACTCCTTCCTGACCTTGGCCCCGGTCCGGGTTTTCTTCCGGAGCTTGTACGAGGGCTGGAAGAAGTTGACCAGCAGGCGCGCCGTCTCGAGGACGCGAGCCAGCCGCTGGGCCGCCAGGACGCCGCTGAGGCGGTCGTACCCGACCATCCGGCGGACGACCGCGCCGTTCTTCTGCTCCACCCAGGCCTGGTCGTTCTTGCGATACGCGCGAGAGCGAGTCTGTTTGATGCTGTGCGCCTTGCAGTAGTCGAAGACCGTCTCGTTCATGAAGGTGCTGTCGTTGTCGGTGTCGAACCCTTGCACCACCATCGGCAACCGAGCTCGGAGGACATCGAGGGCTTTGACGACGAGATCCTGCTGTCGTGCGAGAAGTGCGACCCCCTCGGTCCAGCCGCTGGCGATGTCGGTCACCACGAAGCTGTGCAGGAATGAGCCCGCCATGGAGCCGCCGTGGTGGCACACGAAGTCGGCCTCGAGGAAGCCGGGCGGCGGTGCCCCCCAGTCCGAGAAGGTCCGAACCGGGATGCGGCGGCGGACGGCGGACGCTGGTCCCGACCGGCGCCGCTTCCGGCCAGCCTTCTCCCGGGTGGGGGCCAGGAGTCGATCGATGGTCGCCGGGCTGACTGCGAGAAGCAGTTCGCGGAGTTGGTCGTCCAGAACGAGGTGGCCGTGCCGCTCCAGCGCATCGACGAGGACCGGCAGCATGACCTTCAGTCGCTTGCCGCAGAGGCGGTCCGACGCCTCCCAGAGGACGACGAGCGCTTGCCGTACCGCCTCGCCGTAGAACTTGCGCACGTCTCGCTCCTTGCTCTCCGTGGCCGCCCGATTGAGCGTCCGGATCGCGTGCTTCCGGTGGCAGCCCGACAGAGCGACGAACTCGTCGAGGATGAGCCCCTTCTCGCGCCGTGTCGCGAGGCAGTACCGGGGACGGAGGACCTGAAGCAGTTCGTCTCTGGTGGCCATGCTGACGTGTCTCCCCATCGTGCCTCCCGAGCGCACGGCTCGGGTAGCAGGTTGATGAGGCAACGGTTCGCCGTCGGTAGCAAATGCGATGAGTCAATGCGCCGGCAGGGGGTAGTTGACGCTGGACAGCGATCACCCTGTGATGGCCCACCGCCTTCGTTCTCCTCGTCAGGCGGCGGCGAGCCTGATTGCCGACAGGCTGCGTTTTCCAACGCCACGAGGGTCTGCGGGCCGGAGCGCCGTTCCGGCTCGATCGCCCTGGTGTTTGTGGGGGTCGTGCCCTGGTGTGCAACGTGGTGTTTGTCCGGGCGGTCTGAGGGCGTGCGCCGGGGGCGGCGAGGGGGCCCCGGTTCGCCCCGCGGGATCTGGCTCGCACTACACACGAGGGTCTGACGTCGTCCGGCCGCGCGGGCGGGCATCTGGACCCGGTCTTCATCCACAGCTTCTGGAGGTACGGTAGGGCGGGGCCGAGGTGCGGTGGGGGTAGATCTGCTGGGACACCGACTCCGCTTCGCTCGGACAGAGCTAGCGTCGGGTCGGGCCCTTGCCCGAGGGTGGCGCGCGGTACGCCTCAGCGGAGGGGAGTCATATTGCTCCCGAAGCAGCTGTCTCCGGACCTCGAGGACTGCGGCCGGCCGCAGTCTGGCTCCAGGACTCTGTCGATGGGCGTCGACAGGCCCTGTTCGGCGGTGGCCCCTCCGGGGAGCCGTCCGAAACGGGGCGTCCTCTATCGCGGTGGCGCGCTGCTACGCGGGAGGAGGCCAGCCAAACTGGGCCGGGTCCTGGAGCCCGAGTTCCGCCCACGACCTGCTGGCATCCGCTGGGTTTGGAGGACCAACCTGCTCCGCCCGACCC
>JAJDAI010000113.1 GCA_029261955.1 Deltaproteobacteria bacterium
TCGGCGATGCGCCGGGTCGCGGGGTTGCTGCCGAAGCGGAAGATCCCCGCGATCGTGACCACCCCCGCGAGGGACTCGCTCACCCGGGGTGCGACCGCGTAGCAGACCGCGCCGCCCAGGCTGTGGCCCACCAGGAACAGCTTGTCCTGGCCGGCCCACTTGACCACCGCCTGCACCACCGAAGCGGCGTCGTCGACGTATTCGGTGAAGGAGGCGGCCGGCGTGGTGCCGTAGTCGCGGGAGCGGCCGTGGCCGGTCAGCTCGAGGTTGTAGACGTCGAGCCCGGCTTCGGCGAGGTAGTTGACGAAGCTGCGCGTGGACAGGTGCCACGTGTAGCGGTTCTGCGCGAAGCCGTGGATGAGGAGGACGGCGCCGACCCGCGGGATGTCGTCCCGGTACTTGCGGACGAGCGCGAGCGATCGCCCGGACGGAGTGTCCGCGCGCAGCAGTTCCTTGCCGAACTGGCCGAAGGCCTGTCGGTCGATCGCCTGTTCAACGCGGGTGCGTTGGAGCAGCTCCAGTTGAGCTGCGGGAGCCTGTTCGCTCATCGGTCCCCCCTCGAGAACCGGGTTGCGGATCAGCGAAGGTCGGGGTTGCCGCGCTTCAGGCGACGCTTGTGCTTCGCAGCCAGCTTGGCCTTGCTGCGGTTGCCCTTGCCCCGCTTGCGGGGGGTCTTGACCTTGCTCTTCGAAATTCGGCGCTTCATCGCTTCCTCCGACCGCGCTTAGCGGTGCTCGAGGTTTACATCGTCTCCGGAGAGGGTGGCCTCGGCCCGAAAGTTCTTCGGGGCTTCGCGACCCGCGCAGTCGGTCTGCTCAACCTTGAAGTTGAGGTTGCCGACTGTCGCGCTCTCCGATCGGTTGTCATCCAGGGTCCAGGTTCCCGATTCGGTGCACTCGAAGGGCTCGTCCCCGAGGCGAATGGTGGTCTTCGCGGTGAAGCCCCCATCCTCGGCCATGACCAGCTCTTCGTAGACCACCGGTGCGCCACCGTCGTTGACCGCCCAGCCGATGATCGGGCTGGCGAGCAGCCCATCGACGAAGGTGCCGGTCGTGCCGGAGAAGCGCTTCTTCGGCGCCTCTTCGACAACCTGATCCCCGCTGTTCTGCGTCGAGCTGCTCTTGGGGCAGCCGACCAGAAGGAAGAGAGCGGAGATCACGATCACCAGACGCACGGGTACCCCTTGAACGCGCGGAAAGTACGGGGGGGCCCGGAGGCTGTCAAGCCAACGATCGCGGCGGGCTCAGTGTCGGGGTGCCGCCTGCGCCTGCGCGATGAACTGATCGAGCATCTCGCGGAACTCGATCCAGCCGGAGACGGGGATGATGATCGTCGATCGCCCGCCCGAGACCTCGGCGATCTTGAGGAAGCGCCCGCGCGAGTTCTCCTTGAGGTTGAGGTAGAAGCGCTTCTGCTCGACTCGCAGCTCGCGGCTGAGGAGCTCGACTTCTTCTGTTCGGGGCCGGTCAGGGAGTCGCTGTGCCGTCGCAGTCTTGTGCATGTCGGTGTCCGTCTCCAGCTCCAGCGGGTGCCTCGGCTGCCCAAGTCATGCCACGACAGGCGCCGATCTCCCCAGCGGCAACCGGCTGGGGGACCGGGGTCCGTAATCGCTCGACTCGGGGGACGGAGCGCCTTGACCCCCCCAATCCGGTGCCGCTAGCGTGCGTTGATTGACCAGTCAATCGAACGTCAGGGGACGAGGGTGAGCGAAGGCAAAGCACGGCGCGATCCGGCGGGTTTCGAGGCGAAGCGGCGGGAGATCCTGCGAGCTGCGACGCGGGCTTTCGCGCGCAAGGGCTTCACCGGGACCCGGGTGGGTGACATCGCGAAGGAAGCCGGGATCGCCTACGGCCTCATCTACCACTACTTCGAGAACAAGGACGACATCCTCCACCAGCTCTTCGAGCAGATGTGGGGCGTGTCCCTGAAGGTCATCGAGGGGATCGAGGCGCAGGGCGGATCGCTCGAGGACAAGCTCCGCGGCATCGCCGGCTTCTTCCTGGAGGCCTGGCGCCTGGAGCCGGACACCGTCGAGGTCGTCATGAAGGAGGTCCTGCGGTCTCCGAAGTTCCTGGAAGCGGACAACCTCGACGCCTTCCGCGGCCTGTTCACGGCCCTGGAAGGCATCTTCGAGGGGCACCGCGACGAGCTGCGCGAGGGCACCCAGCCCAAGCTGATCGCCATCCTCTTCCTGGGCGCGCTCGAGATCCTGCTGACCGGCATGGTCGCGCGGGAGCTGCTGGGCACGGACGCCGACTCCATCGAGCAGTCCCGGGACGCGCTCGTCGACACCTTCCTGCGCGGGATCGCCCGCAGCTGAACGGAGACTCCTCATGGAATTCTCGCTGAGCGACACCCAGCGCGAGTTCCTCGCCATGACCGAGCGTTTCGGTCGCGAGGTCCTCGTCCCGCACTGGTCCCAGGAGGCCGACGACAACAACGTCTTCCTCTGGGACGCGTGGAAGGGGATGGCCGAGTTCGGGATCCTCGGTCTGCCCTTCCCCGAGGAGTACGGCGGCGGCGGCGCGAGCGCCGTGGACACCTGCCTGGCGGGCGAGGCGCTCGGTCGGGCCGGGGTGGACGCGGGCACGATGCTGAGCTGGGGAGCCAGCTCGATCCTCTGCGGGGTGCCGATCTGGAAGCTGGGCACCGAGGAGCAGAAGAAGCGCTACCTGCCGAAGATGTGCTCGGGCGAGTGGATCGGCGGCTTCTGCCTCACCGAGCCGGGCTCGGGCAGCGACGCGGCAGGCATGGCGACGCGGGCGGTCCGGGACGGCGACGAGTGGGTGCTCAACGGGTCGAAGACCTGGATCACCAACGGGCCGACGGCGCACCACTTCATCGTCACGGCGGTCACCGACCCGGACGCGAAGCCGCGGGCGGCGGGCATCTCGGCCTTCATCGTCGACGCGGACTCCCCCGGGTTCCGGGTGGGCCGGAAGCTCGACAAGCTGGGGCACCGCACCTCGCCCACCTCGGAGATCTTCTTCGAGGACTGCCGCATCCCGGCCGACGCCATCATCGGGCCGCTGAACTTCGGCTTCATGCTGGTGGGCAAGCTCATCCTCGGCTGGGAGCGGACCTGCCTGCTCGCGCCGGCCCTGGGGGCCATCTACAACGGCACCCGCGTCGCGGCGAAGTACGCCGAGGAGCGCCACCAGTTCGGCCGGCCCATCGCTCGCTTCGGGGCCATCCAGGAGAAGATCGCCAACATGCGCGTCGCCTACGAGGTGTCGTGGGGGCTGCTGTACCGCGTGGCCGACATGCTGGACCGCGACCTGCCCGTGCTGACGGAGGCCGCCATCCTCAAGACCTACCTGACGGAGGAGGCGGTCAAGTGCGCCGAGGAGGTCGTGCAGGTGCACGGCGGCTACGGCTTCAGCAAGGAGTACCTGGTGGAGCGGGGCTGGCGCGACGCCAAGCTCGGGACCATCGGCGCCGGCACCAACGAGATCCAGCGCGGGATCATCGCGCGCGCGATTGGCGGGTTTTGAGCCATGGACTTCCGACTCACAGAGGACCAGCAGCAGTTCGACCGCGCCTTTGGCGACTTCGTCGACACCGAGATCCTGCCCAACGGCTACGCCGTCGATCACAGCGATGACTTCCCGCACGCCAACTACAAGAAGCTCGCGGCCTTCGGATACAACGGGCTGACGCACGAAGAGCAGTACGGCGGCACGCAGGTCGATGGCATCACCAGCCTCATCGCGCAGGAGCACCTCGCGCGGGCTTGCGCGTCCACCTTCCTGAGCGCCGGCGCCTGCGTCGGGCTCTTCGGGCACCCGCTGGCGATGTTCGGCAGTGAAGAGATGAAGTCGGAGATCATCCCCGGCCTCGTCGACGGCTCGCTGATCGGCGCCTGGGCGCTGACGGAGGCCCACTGCGGCACCGACTCCGCGGCGATGAAGACGACCGCGCGCAAGACGGACACCGGCTGGGTGCTCAACGGCAGCAAGATGTTCATCACCA
This sequence comes from Deltaproteobacteria bacterium, assembly GCA_029261955.1. Taxonomy (GTDB): domain Bacteria; phylum Myxococcota_A; class UBA796; order UBA9615; family UBA9615; genus CALCXL01. The sequence goes on from JAJDAI010000113.1 coordinate 3,973, forward strand.
ACGGCCACTGCGCCGACTGGATCCTGGTGATGGCGAAGTCGGACCCCTCGCGGGGGCACGCGGGCATCAGCAACTTCCTCGTGAAGAAGGGCACGCCCGGCCTCTCGGCCAGCAAGCCCCTGGAGAAGATGGGCCTGCGCGGCTCGCCGACCGCGGCGCTCTACTTCGAGGACTGCGAGATCCCGGACGCCTGGCTCGTGGGCGAGCCCGGCATGGGCTTCGTGCAGGCCATGAAGACGCTGGAGAGCGGGCGCATCGGCATGGCGGCCTTCGGGGTCGGCATCGCGCAGGCGGCGCTGGACGAGGCGCTGGCCTACACGAAGCAGCGCGAGGCCTTCGGCAAGCCGATCATCAAGTTCCAGGCGGTGCACTTCAAGATCGCGGACATGAAGGTGCTGGTGGACGGCGCGCGCATCCTGGCGCGGCGGGTGGCCTGGCTGCACGAGCAGGGCCAGGCCAGCCAGGCGCAGTACTCGGCCGCGAAGCTCTTCGCGACGGAGGCGGCGGTGAAGTGCACGGACCTGTCGGTCCAGGTGCACGGCGGCTACGGCTACATGAGCGAGTACCGGGTGGAGCGGCTGTACCGCGACGCGCGGCTCGGGCCCATCGGCGAGGGCACCAGCGAGATCCAGCGGCGGATCATCGCGCAGGAGACTCAGGCGCTGTTCGCGTGATCCGCGCCGTCGTCTTCGATCTGGATGACACGCTGATCGACACCACCGGTCTGCTCGTCGCGCCCGCTCACCGCGAGGCGGCGGCGGCGATGATCGCGGCGGGCCTGGAGGCCTCGCTGGAGGAGGTGGCGGAGAAGCGAATCGACTTCGCGAAGGCCGCGCCGGTCGAGCAGGTGGACCTGCGGGTGGCTGCCTTCTTCGGGGCCGGGGAGGAGGTCGCCGCGGCGGGGCACCGCGCCTACTTCGGGCGCAGCGTCGCGGAGCTGGAGCCCTTCTCCTTCGTGCCGGCGGTGATGGAGGCGCTCTCGGAGCGCACGCTGCTCCTGGTGACGGCGGGCTTCGAGGCGACCCAGCGCAAGAAGCTGGAGCTCGCGGGGCTCGTCGACTACTTCGATGCGGCGGAGGTCGTGCCGGTCGGGGGAGACAAGGGCGTGGTCATCGCGCGGCTGCTGCGCGAGCGCGAGATCCCGGTCGAAGCGACGGTGGTCGTTGGCGACAAGGTCGACGGCGAGATCGAAGCGGGGCGCCGCCTGGGCGCCTGGACGGTGCGCGTCGCCTACGGCGAAGGAGCGGCTGGTGTGCCTCAGGGACCCTTGCAGCGGCCGCACTACACGGTGCCGAGTATCGAGGCCCTGCCTGCGGTGATCGAGGACATCGAGGGCTCTGGGGACGGTCCGAACGATTGACTGGGGATCGGTTTTCGTCGGTGTCGGGTTGACACCGAACGGGAAATCCGTAGTTTTCGCCCCCGCTGCGGGACTAGCTCAGTGGTAGAGCACTGCCTTGCCAAGGCAGGGGTCGCGGGTTCAAATCCCGTGTCCCGCTCCAATTAGATTCTTCGAAACCCTGGCCTTCGGGTCAGGGTTTCGCGGTTCTGGTGGTCGCGTTGCCCCGCCAGGATCCGGGACGCCTCCCGGTCCAGTAGAATTCCGCCTCGTGAGAATCCCCGCCCCTGTACTCGTCGCTCTGCTGATCGCTGGTCTGTCCGCCCCGGTCATCCGGTCGGCGCACCGCCACACGGACGCCTGGGCGCCGACGACGGCGCTGCAGGACGAGATCCTGTACCTGCCCAACGGCGAGTTCCTGAAGGCGGCCTCGCTGGGCTACGACGCGCTGGTGGCGGACCTGCTCTGGGTTCGGGCCACGGCGCTGTTCGGCAAGCGCTTCGGCGAGGGCGACGACGACTGGTACACGTGGCTCTACCACATGATCGATCTGGCTACGGACCTCGATCCGACCTTCCGCGCCGCCTACAAGTACGGCGGCACGATGCTGCGGATCGACGGCAACTTCGTGGACCAGAGCTCGATGATCTTCCAGAAGGGGTCTCACCACCTGCCGGAGGAGTGGTACTTCCCCTTCGGCATCGGCATGAACTACTTCATGCACAAGGACGACCCGAGGCTCGCCGCCCGCTACATGACGAAGGCGGCCGAGACCGGGGGCGGGCCCTTCTACCTGAGCAACCTCGCAGCCTCGCTGTTGACCGACTCCAACGAGCTGGAGACCGCGCTGCTCTTCCTGGAGGAGGAACTGAAGGCCGTGCAGGAGCCCTCGGCGCGCCGCGCGGTGGAGGTGAAGGTCCTCGAGACCCGCTATCTGCTGGGTGTGCGCGACGCCAACGAGGCCGTCGCGGTGTTCCGCCGCAAGACGGGGGAGCTGCCGCTCACCCCAACCGCGGTCGTCGAGGCGGGCGTCGAGCTCCCCATCGACCCGCTGGGGGGCACCTGGATCTGGGACGAAGGCGACGAAGCGGAGGACGGCGAGGTCCGCTCCAGCCGATACTGCGCCGTCTTCCTGCCCCTCTCTGAAGAAACCGGGCTTGGCAAACTCCACATCTCCGGCTGCGAGTAGCGTCCCCCTCCTGTTCGTCGGCGTCTTCGCGCTGACGGTGTGGCGGCTCGCGCCGTCGATGGACTGGTTGGACGGCGGCAACCTCGTGGCCTCGGCCTGGTGGCTCGGCGTGGCGCACCCGCCCGGGGAGCCCGCGTGGTTGGTGGCGACGCGGCTCGGCCAGCTGCTGCCGCTCGGGGACATCGCGTTCCGGGCCAACCTGCTGTCGGCGCTGTGCCTCGCGGCTTGCGTCTGGCCCATCGCGTCGATGGTTCGGTCCATGGGGGGGGGGCAGCGCGCGCTGGTCTTCGCGGTGTGCGCCGGTCTGCTGGGCTTCTCGGTGCAGCTTCAGGGGGTTCGGGCCGAGGTCTACGCGC
>JAJDAI010001121.1 GCA_029261955.1 Deltaproteobacteria bacterium
TGCAGCAGGAACCCGGTCATCCAGGCGTAGGACGCGGGGGCGGTCTGGGGCAGCAGGTGCAGCACGGCGAGGTCGGCGGCGTCGGCGTAGGCGCTGGGCACCTCGGGGATCTCGGCGTCGGGCGTGCGGACCAGGCGGTAGCCGCGGGCGGTGCCGGGGGTCGCCTCGGGCACCTCGGCGATCGCCTTGCGCACGCGCACAGCTCCCGCGAGGAAGCGGAGGGCGAGCAGACTCCAGAGGACGTAGGCCCAGATCATCGGCGGCGCATCATGGCACGGGACGGCTCAGGGGCCGTTGTCCTCGACGCGGACGGCGCCGCCAGCGAGCGGGACCAGGGGCTCCGTTTCGGCCGGGGGCAGCAGGGGGTTGCCCCGCACCTCCAGCTCGTCCCCGATGGACTGCAGGCTGGGCAGGATCAGCTGGCTGAGGGCCTCGTTGCCCACGATCCGCAGGTCGTCGCCCACCGTGCGCAGCGCCGGCAGATCGAGCCGCGTCATCGCCTCGGAGCGCAGGATCTCCAGATCGGTCCCCACCTCGACGAGGTTCGGCGCGATGAGGATCTGGAGCGCGCGGTTGTCGCGAAAGGCCAACTCCTCCCCCGTCGCCGGGAGCTGCGCGATGTTGACGGTCTCGAGCCGCTCGTTGTCGCGGACGAGCAGGCCGCGGTGGACCTCCCGGAGCTCGGGCAGGGCGACGCGACGCAGGGACTCGTTGGCTTCGATCGTGACGGTCTCGAAGACCCGGTCCAGGCGGGGCAGGTCGAGCGACTCCAGCGACTCGTTGCGGATCAGGTCGAGGAAGCCGCCGATCTCCTCCAGCTCCGGCAGCTCCAGCGCGGACAGCGAGGGGTTGCGCAGGACCATCAGCACGCCGATCAGGACGCGCAGGTTCGGCACGTCGACCACGGTCAGCGACGGGTTCTCCTCGATGTCGAGCGAGCCGTCCACGAAGTCCAGCGCGGGCAGGTGCAGCTCCGTCAGGGAGGCGTTGTCGTCGATGGTCACGCCGTCGAGGGGCTCCTCCAGGGCCGAGAGGTCCAGCTCGACCAGCTCCGGATTGCCCTCGATGCCCACGTTCCCGCCCGCGATCTGCAGCGAGGGCAGGGACAGCGTGCGCAGCCCGTGGTTCGGGGCGACCTCCAGGAAGTCCCCGGTCTCGACCAGCGCGGGCAGGGACAGGGTCTGGAGCGCGTGGTTCTCGAAGGCGCTGAGGTAGCCGCCGACCTGCTCCAGCTTGGGCAGGCTCACGTCGAGCAGGTCCTCGTTCCCCTCCAGCAGGAGGTTGCCGCCGACGCTCCGCAGGCAGCTGAGCGCGCCGAGGTCGGCCAGGGCCGAGCCGACGATCTCCAGGTTGCCCGGCACGGAGTCCTGCTCCGCGCAGAAGGCCTCGGCCTGCCCGACCTCGTCCAACACGAGGTTCGTGGGGGGATCGCTTTCGGGGCTGCATCCGACGAGGACGATCGGAACCAGGGCGAGGAGGAGGGAGGCGCGCACGGCGGCATTTCAGCACGGTTCGCAGGACGCCGCGGGCGCCGGGGCACACCGACGAGAACGCAGGGGAGCTCGGGAGGCTCGGCCCCCGGCCGAATGTGTGGCCAGCCCCCCCGACCCGCCGCAGCGTCCCCCCATGAGCTTCTCTCCGCGGCCTCCCCTGCTCGTCCTCTGGGCGCTCCTCCTGCTCGCCCCCGCCTGCACCGTGCCGGACGAGGACGCGGTCGACGTGCCGTCCACCCCGGAGGAGGAGGGCGAGCCGCTGTCCACCGAAGACCTGGACGGCGACGGCTACAGCCCCGCCGACGGCGACTGCGACGACGACGACCCGGCCCGACACCCGGGCGCCGAGGAGGTCACGGCCGACGGCATCGACCAGAACTGCAACGGCTTCGACGCGATCCGCTGCCACGAAGACCTGGACGGAGACGGGATCGGAGGCTCGGTCGCCTACTTCGAGGGCGGCGGCCTGGACTGCAGCGACGGCACCATCGAGATCGGCGAGGACTGCGACGACGAGGACGCCTCGATCCACCCCGGTGCGGACGAGCTCTGTGACGGCATCGACAGCGACTGCGACGGCGACCTCGTGGACGAGCACGACGACGTCAACGGCAACGGCGTGCCCGACTGCGAGGACCTGCCCCTGGGGGACAAGGACGACGACGGCTACAGCCCGGCGGATGGCGACTGCGACGACACCGATCCCGACGTCCACCCCGGGGCCGAGGAGACCAGCGGCGACGGCATCGACCAGGACTGCAACGGCGCCGACGCCATCCGCTGCTACGAAGACGACGACGAGGACGGCGTGGGCGGCGCCGTCGGCTACTTCGACGGCGGAGGCGGGCCCTGCGACGAGCCCTACACGGAGGTCGGCGGGGACTGCGACGACGACGACGACAGCGTGCACCCCGGCGCGACCGAGGCCTGCGACGAGATCGACAGCGACTGCGACGAGGACCTGCTCGACGGGGAGCCCGACTTCGACGAGGACGGCGAGCCCGACTGCATCGACCC
>JAJDAI010001122.1 GCA_029261955.1 Deltaproteobacteria bacterium
TCCACCCACGGCCGCGCCGCCCTCTACGCCCTGGCCTCGCTGGCGGAGGCGCTCGAGCAGGCCGGGCTGAGGGTCGCAGACCTGGGCTCCATGAGCTGCGGCTTCGCCTTTGGCGGCTCGACCGCGGGCATGTCCGAAGCCGAGGAGGGGGTGCTGTCCCTCGATCCCGAGGCCGACTACTGGGCAGACGCCGACCCCGAGGTCTTCCTGACCACGCCGGTGGGCTCCACGGCGGACGTCGTGGTGCACGCGGCGGGCATCGGCGGCCCGGTCACGACCATCTCCACCGCCTGCTCCTCGGCCACCAACGCCGTCGGCCAGGCCCTGGACTGGATCCGGGCCGGGCACTGCGACCGGGTCATCGCGGTGGGCTCCGACGCCCACTGCAAGCTCACCCACGCGGGCTTCTGCAGCCTGCAGCTGGTGGCCCCCGAGCGGCCGCGGCCCTTCGACGCGCGCCGGGCGGGCATGTGCATCGGCGAGGGGGCGGCCGCCTTCGTCCTGGAGCGCGAGGACCTCGCCCGCGAGCGCGGCGCAGCCATCCACGGCCGCATCCTGGGCTTCGGGAACGTGGCCGAGGCCCACCACCTCGTGCAGCCCCGCGAGGACGGGGACGGCGCCGCACGCGCGATGCGAGCTGCCCTGGCCGACGCCGGCATCGAGGCCTCGCGCGTCGACTACATCTCGGCCCACGGCACGGCGACGGTCCAGAACGACGCGTCCGAGGCGGCGGGCATCCACCAGGTCTTCGGAGCCCGCGCAAACCGGCTGCCCGTCTCGTCCACCAAGTCCCAGGTCGGCCACCTGCTCGGCGCGTCCGGCGCGGTGGAGCTGGCGGCGGTGCTGCTCGGCATGCGCGGCGGCTTCTTCCCGCCCAACGCGGGCTGGGCGGAGCGGGATCCCGACATCGACCTGGACCTCGTGCTCGGCACGGCCCGGGACGGCTGCCTGGGCATCGCGCTGAGCAACTCCTTCGCCTTTGGCGGCAACGACAGCTCGCTCTGCATCGGCCACCCGGACCAGGGAGCCCTCGGATGAGCGCCTTCGTGCACGGGGTGGGGGTGGCGACGCCGCTGGGCCTGGGGCGCGAGGCCTTCGTCGCGGCCTGGCGGGCCGGAGACTCTGCCGAGCCCGTGGCCGAGGGGCCCCAGGCGGGCGGCGCCCGGGTGCCTGCCTTCCGGCTCCGCGAGCACTTCCCGAAGCACAAGACGATGCTCCGGCGCATGGACCGGCTGAGCAAGCTGATCTGCCTCGGCGCCGCCCTCGCGGTCGACGACGCGCCCATCGAGGAGCCGGACCGCACCGCGCTGGGCATCGGCACGGACCTCGGCACGCTGGAGGGCACCTGGGCCTTCCTGTGCCGGGTGCGCGACAAGGGCCCGGCCCTGGCCAACCCCGCGGACTTCCCGAACCTCGTGCCCAACGCGGGCGCCGGCTACGCGGGCATCTTCCTGGGCCTGCGCGGTCCCTCCCACACCTTCTGCCAGCACGAGGTCTGCGGGGACGAAGCCGTCGCCTGGGCCGCCGCGGGCATCGCCGCTGGCCGCTTCGACTTCGCCTACGCCGGCGGGGCCGAGGAGCTCGGGGACGTCCGGGCTCACGCCAGCCGGGTCGCCGCCTGTGGGGGCACGCGCCCGGGGGAGGGGGCCGCCATCCTCGCCTTGCGGCGGTCGCCCGAGGGCGCCCTCGCCACCGTCTTGGGATCCTGGGGATCCGCCGCGCCCGGCCGCTCCGCCTTGACCTCCTTTGCGGGCGGCGAGGCCGTCGCGCCGTTGATCGCACACGCGATGGATCGCGCCGGGGTCTCAGCGGCCCAGGTCGGCGCCGTGCTGCTCTCGGACGAGCTCCTCGCGGGTGCAGTCTCCGAGGCATTGGGCCGCGATGTACCCCGCAGCGACCACGCCGCCCGGCTCGGCCAGCACCCTGCCGACGGGGCCACGCGTCTGGCCCTGGCTTCGCTCCTGCTGGCGGATCGCACGCTGCCCGTTCATGCTGGGGGCGAGGGCCTCCAGGGCGACGTCGCCTTGATCCTGTCTGCGGCCCGCGGCGGCGCCTTGCGCGCGACGCTGCTCGCCACCCCCGATTTGTTGGGAGCCTCGTGACCCGCGTTCGCTTGCCCGAAACCCCGGTGCCCGCCAAGACGGTGCCCCGGGTCGATCTCGAAGGCCCCGTGGTCGAGCTGGTCGGCCTCGTCGTCGTCCAGGACGGCGCGCCCCAGGTGGCCGAGCGGATCGCGGCCTTGCTGCACCGCTGCGACTCCGTCATCGCGGTCGATGATGGCTCCACCGACGGCGCGGGCCAGATCGCCCGAGACGCCGGCGCCCGCATCTTCCGCTTCCCTGCCCCCCGCGGCGAAGGCGCCGCGCTGAAGGCCGGCCTGCGGCTCGCCCGCGAGCTGGGCTACATCGGCGCAGTCTGGTCCGGTGACGAGGTGCTCTCGGCCGACGCCGTGGACGCGCTCTGCCTCGCCCACGTGACCGCGCCGGAAGCCCTGATCCTGGCCGTCGGCCCCGGTCAGGCCATCGCGGGCAAGGAGTGGGAGGCGGCCTACGCCGAGGCCCGCGGCGAGGAGCCCGAGGAGTACACCGACTGGCGTCCGCCGAAGATGGAGGGCCTGCCGTCCGTCGTACTCGATGTGTTCGAGCGCCTCACCGAGACCCGCTTCGCCTACCCCTGGGGCGGCCCCCGTGTGCTGCCCCTGCAGGCCGTGCTTCGCCGCGACGTGCGCGAGGACGGGCCCGGCGTGCACATCGAGCTGCTCGCCCGCTCCGTCGTCGCCGGCATCCCCACCATCGAGCTGGAGCTGGACGAGGCGCCCGATCGCCCCGTCTTGACCTGCCGCAAGCTCAGCCTGCGCCTGCTCTCCCGCTTCGGCCCCCTGCTGGTGAAGCGCAAGCTCAGCGAGGGCCTGGGCATGAGCGGAGGCTACGCGCCGCCGACCACCTC
>JAJDAI010001123.1 GCA_029261955.1 Deltaproteobacteria bacterium
CGAAGATCTTGAGGTCGGCGACGTGCAGCACGTCGCCTTCCAGGAAGGGGCCCTCGACGCGCTCGGAGAGCGTCTTCGCCCAGCGGGTCAGCCAGCCGGCGGCGAACTCCTCGCGCAGCGTCTTCTTCTCGTCCTCGGGCATGCCGCGGCTGCCGGGGACCTTGCTGCGCGCGTCCTCCACCGCGTGCATCAGCGCCTCGTGCTCCGCTGCTGTCCAGGAGTCCGCCGGGTGCAGGCCGTGGTTCCGACCGACCCAGGTCATGATCACGCTGGACTGCGCCAGCTGGCGGTCTCCGTCGGTCAGCACCGGCAGGGCCCCGAAAGGCAGCGTCGGCTTGAGCGCCTTCCACTGGTCACGGCCGATGCGGTCGTCGATGAACGGCACGCCCGCGACGTGCAGCGCGAGGCGGCACTCCAGGCCGCGGGATCCATCGAAGTCGAAGTAGGTCAGGGTGGTCATCAGGCCTCACTCAGGTGAAAGGGACCGAATCCTAGCCGGCGATCGGCTCTTCACCGAGCCCCGCGGGCGGATCGGGGAGCAGCACCAGCTTGCCCGCGTAGCCTCCCCGCTCGAGGATCCGGTGCGCTTCGGCCGCCTCCGCCAGGGGCAGGCGGGCGGCGACCAGCGGGTCGATCTTGCCCTCGGCCAGCAAGCCGAAGAGCAGCGGCAGGCTGTCGCGCACGGACTCCCAGGCATCCGGGGGCATGGGTGCCGTCTTCGAGTCCGGGTTGAGCGACAGGAAGAAGCGGGTGAGCACGGTGGCTGCGATCCCCCCCACGCCCCTGCTGCCGGCCACGCCGAACCAGATCAGGCGGCCGCCCTCACGCAGCGCCTTGTAGGAGCGCCGCAGCTGCGCACCGCCTCCGATGGGGTCGAACACCACGTCCACGCCGTCCCCGGTGAGCTCCCGGATTCGGGCGACGAAGTCCTCGTTCCGGTAGTCGATGGGGGTCGCCCCGAGGGCCCGCACGGCCTCCTGGCCCGCGGCCGAGGCGGTGCCGTACATCTCGAGCCCGGCGAGGCCGCCGAGCTGGACCAGGGCGCTGCCGACGCCGCCCGCCGCCCCGTGGATGAGCACCCGCTCCCCGGCCTGCACCCCGGCGCCCCCGTGGAGCATCGCGTGCGCGGTGACGTAGTTGATGACCAGGCAGACGGCCTTGGCGGGATCGAGCCCCGGCGGCAGGGGGAACAGCTCGCCGGCGGGCAGGCACAGGAACTCGGAGTAGCCGCCGGTGCCCAGCTTGACGGTCCCCGCCGCCACGCTCTGACCCAGCTCGATGGACGACACGTCCGCCCCCAGCGCATCGACCACCCCGACGACGTCGAGCCCCGGCGTGTAGGGGATCTTCGGTGAACCCGGCAGCATCCCCGACCTCCGGGACATCAGGTCGTAGGCCGAGACGCCGGCCGCCTGCACCCGGACGCGGACCTCGCCGGGCCCTGGAAGGGGCAGCTCCTCCTCGATGAGCTGGAGGACTTCGGGGCCTCCGTGCGCGGTGACGACGATGCGGTGGTTGTTCATGTTTCAACCTTACGAACAGCGGGCCTTCCGCGGGCCGCAGCGGTCATCCCTCGAGTCGCGCCCAGGCCCTCCGGATCCAGAAGCTGATGTGCTCGCGTTCGTCCTTGAGGCCCGGGGCCAGGCGATCGGCCTCCTCCAGGAAGCCCCGCGCGCCGTCCGTGTCGCCCGCCGCAGCCCGGGTCTCCGCGGCCACAGCGAGGGCCCAGCAGAGCTCGTGCGGATCGCCCAGCGCCCGCTGGAGCGGCAGGGCCCGGTCGATGCGAGCTCGCGCCGCGTCCAGCTCGCCCGCCTCGAGCTCCGCCAAAGTCAGCACCAGGCAAGGCCCCCCGTACTGCCAGCGGCGCTCCTCCAGCTCGGTCGCGGTCTGCAGCACCCGCTCGAGCAGCGGCCGGGCCTGCTCCCAGTCCCCCGCCATCGCCAGGGCCTGCGCCTGGTTGTTCCAGCCGAGCATCTCGAAGAGGCGACCGCCGCGGGCCTCGGCCCAGGCCAGGACCTGATCGGAGGTGGCCCGCACCGCGTCGTAGCGCCCCAATCCCAGGTTGGCGCACCCCAGGTTGTAGGCCGCCATGGCCCCCAGACGGGAGTCGTTGTGCTGCGACAGCAGCTCCAACGCCGCCCGCGTCTCCTCCATGTCGCGCGACGAGATGGCGATGTCGTGCTGGAGGCGCATGAGCAGCTCCTCGTCGCAGACCGGGCGGGCCTCTTCGAGCAGCTCCTGGAGCGCCGCGCGGCCCGCGGCCCGGTCGGCCCACACGCCCGAGCGAATCACGGCGCCGCGGGCGTCGATCTCGCCGGCGAGGTCCCCCCGGCTCCGACGGAGCGCAGCCAGGGCTTGGGCGGAGGAGCGCTCCAGCTCGCTCTGCCCGAGGCGCCGGTGCAGGTCCAGCGACTCCTTCAGCACGCGGTCCACCAGGTCGAGGTCCTCGACCGCGTCCAGGTCCAGGCGGCCGAAGCTGGCCGCGGCGCCCGACGCAGGTCCGCGACGGTTCGCGACCATCGCGAGGAGCAGCCAGCACGACGCGCAGAGCTCGGCGTCGCCCTCCGCCAGCGCCGACTCCAGGGCCACCGAGGTGTTCTCCCGCTCGAGCACCAGGCGGGCCAGCCCCTCCGGGCTCTCCAGGGCCTCGTCGGCCCGGTCGCAGGGATCGGCGCCGTAGTGCTGGGCGTGCCGGAGCCGGCACTGCTGCTCGGCCTCGGCTCCCGTCACCGGGCCCTCGGGCCCCTCCACCGCGGCGGGATCGCGGAGCTTCTCGGTCGTGTACTCCTGGATGCTGACGTACATGCCGAACAGGGGATCGCTCAACTCGGCCCGGTCCGCGCCCGCGTCGGGGCTCCAGGTGCGCAGCAGGCTCTTGTCCATCAGCGCCTGCACGACGTCCATCGCCCAAGGGGCCTCGGGCCAGGGGGACAGGTCGAGGACCTCTTCGGCGGCCTCCAGCGTGAAGCCCCCGCGGAAGACCGAGCACTGCGCCAGGGCGTAGCGCTCCACCGGCTCCAGCAGGTCCCAGGACCAGTCGATCGCGCCCCTCAGGGTGGCCTGCCGCGGCCGGGCCCCGCGCCGCCCCTTCGCCAGGAGCTTGAAGCGCTGGGACATCCGCTGGACGAGCTTCGCCGGCGCCATGACCGAGGCGCGCGCGGCGGCCAGCTCGATGGCGAGGGGCATGCCGTCGAGCAGCCTCACGAGCTCGGCCACGTCGGCCGCGTTGCCTTCCCACAGCTTGAAGCGCCCCGTCGCGGAGGCGCGCTGGACGAAGAGGCAGACGGCATCGGAGGCGGAGATGACGTCGAAGGAGGCGCCCTGAGCCGGGAGGGACAGGGCGTCCAGACGCAGGATCTGCTCCCCGGCGATGCGCAGCGGCTCGCGGCTCGACACCATCCAGCCCACCTGCGGGGCCAGCTCCGCGAAGCGCTCGATCACGGCGGCGCCCTGCTCCACGAGCTGCTCGAAGTTGTCGAGCACGACCAGCGTGGGCCCGCGCTCGGCGACGAGGCCGGCCAGCCAGGCCACCGGATCGGCCCCTTCCAGCCGGATGCCGAAGACGGACGCGAGCGCCGCGGTCAGGGCGTCCGCCGCGCGCACGTCCTCCAGCTCCACGAACCAGGCGCCGCCAGGCCAATCCCCCAGCGTCGCCTTCGCGAACTCCAGGCAGAGGCGGGTCTTGCCGGTGCCGCCGGGGCCGAGCAGCGTGACGATGGCCCCGTCCTCCCCGAGCCGCTCCCCGAGCTCCCGCAGCTCCGCCGCGCGGCCGAGGAAGGAGTCGCTGCGCACCGGCAGGTTGTTGGGCACCTCGCGGGCGGGACGCCACCCCTCGCCGTCCCGCACGACGCGGTAGACCTTGGCCCCGTCGGGCGGCGGCAGGAAGGGGGAGTCCGCGTCGCTGACCTCGAACAGCTCGACCGGCTGGTCCACGCCCTTCATGCGCCAGAAGCCGTGGCTGCGGACCGCGCAGTCGAGCTCCAGCTGCGCCCTCGCGGCCGCGCTCACCAGGGTCTGCTCGCCCGTGGCCACGCTCATCACCCGGGCCGCCAGCGGCTTGGCGATGCCCTCCACCTCCAGCGGCTTGGCGCCGCGGGCGACGTCGTCCGCCGGGTTCTCGCGGAGCACGACCTCGCCGAAGTGCAGGCCCGCGCGGGCGGCGAGGCCGATGCCCAGCTCCGCCGACAGCCGGCGCAGGGCGGCGTGCCAGGCGATGGCGTAGCCAGCCGCGGCGTCCACGGACTCGAACATCAACAGGAAGCCGTCGGTCTTGTCGATCTCGAGGCCGTCGTGTTGGACCAGGAGGTCGCGGGCGGCCCGGTCGTGCGCCCCCCACATCGCGGCCGCGCGCTGATCGCCCAGGCGCTCGATCAGCTTCGTGCTGTCGACGACGTCGGTCAGCAAGAGGGCGCGCTCGACTCGGCGGTCAGGGGACGGCATGGGGGGACTCCGCAGACCGTCGGACCCGCCGCAGGCCCTCTCTATCGGTCCTCTCGGCCAGGCGCGCGCTCATGGGGGGACCGTAGCAAGGCCGCGGTTCGCCTCCCCTGACCGCCCTCAGGGCTCCTGCGTCGCGGACGGCGCCAACTCGGGGTGCTGCTCCAGCACCGCCCGATAGCCCGCGCGCCAGGAGGGGTGGAGCAGCGGGTAGCCCAGGTCGTGCAGGCTGCGGTTGCGGACCCGCTTGCCGTCGGAGGGCGCTGGGATCTGGGGCGGCAGATCGGGCACGACGCAGCCCAGCAGCTCGGAGAGCGCCTCCAGCAGGACCCGGCGTGGGACGGGGTCGTCGTCGGCCCCGTGCACGACGGGCGGGGGCGCGGGGTGGGCGAGCAGGTGCAGGGCCAGGGCCGCGGCGTCGTCCCGGTGCACCAGGTTCGACCAACTGGTGAGGCGTCCGGTCCACGCGCTGCCGTCGAGCACGCGCCGCAACAGGCCCACCCGTCCGGGGCCGTAGATCCCGGCCAGGCGAAGGACTGCGGCACCCCGGCGCAACGCGGCGTCCTCCGCCTCCAGGAGCAGGGCCCCCGTCGCGGTGGCAGGCGCGGGCCGCGTGTCCGCGAAGACGTCGCCGCCATCGTCCCGACCGAAGACCCCGGCGCTGGAGATGACCACCTCACGCTGGGGCTTCGCGGGCAAGGCGGCGTGCAGGACCGCCGGAGCAGCGACGTAGGCGGCGCGGTAGGCGGCTTCGGTGCGCCCGTCCGCCCCCAGCGCGATCAGCAGCCAGTCGACCTCGGGCAACGAAGGCACCGTCTCGGGGCGCGCGAGGTCGGCCCGGATCCGGGTCACCCCGGGGGGCAGCGGCCCCTCAGAGCGGCGCAGCCCGAAGACCTCGTGCCCCTCGAGGACCGCGCGGCGGGCGAGCTCGGAGCCCACGTAGCCGCAGCCGGCGACCAACAACCTGGCCATGCTTCGCTCCCCTTCCCCGGGCCGCGGGGGGTCCCCCGCGCACCCCCGCGATGATGCCTCAGACGGCGGCGGCGAGCTGGCGTGCGGGGCTCCCGGCCTGCCGCAGCTTCGCCCGCTCCACGGTCACGATCACGGCCCCGTCGGTCTGCCCGGCCTCCAGGAGGCGGTGCGCATCCGCGATCCGCCCGAGCGGGACCCGCGCGGCGATGACGGGCCGGAGCACCCCCTGCTGCATCAGATCCCGCACCTCGTTCAGGTGCTCCTGCGTGCCGAAGGCGAAGCCGATCAGGGCGCGCGGTCCGCGGAGCACCGAGGTCGTGAGCATCTGGACCAGGATCCGCAGGCTGAGGTGCAGCGACAGGTAGCGGCCGGTGCTTGTCAGCGAGCCCCGAGCGGCGGAGAAGCCGCTCACGTCGCCGGTGTCGAAGACGATGTCGTACTGCTCGCCATTGCCGGTGAAGTCCTCCGTCGCGTAGTCGATGAGGTGCGCTGCCCCCAGGTCCCGCACCAGCTCGAAGCTGCGGCGGCTGCACACCCCGGTGACCTCGGCTCCGAGGTGCTTCGCGAGCTGCACGGCGAAGCGCCCGACCCCGCCGGCGGCGCCGAGGATGAGCACGCGCTGCCCGGCCTGGATGCGCCCCACCTCTCGCAGCAGGAGCAGCGCCGTGACGGCGCCGTAGGGCACCGCGGCCGCCTCCTCGTAGTCGAAGTTGTCGGGCATGTGGGCCACGGGCGAGTCGGCGGACACGACCAGGAGCTCCGCCTGCGCGCTGTGCCCGGTGCTGCCGAACACGTCGTCCCCGACAGCGAAGCGGCTCACGCCTTCCCCGATGGCCTCGACCCGACCCGCGAACATCGTCCCGGGCGTCCGGTTCTTGGGGCGGAACAGGCCGAACATCAGGCGGCCGGGCAGCCAGCTGATGCCCGGGAAGTCGGCGGCGCGCAGCCGGCGGTCGCCCTGGGTGACGGGGCTCGCATGGACCCTCACGAGCAGCTCGCCTTCGCCGGCCACGGGGGCCTCGACGTCGCGCATCTGGAGGACTTCGGGGGCACCAAAAAGGGTCTGGACGGCAGCTTGCATGGCATCAATCTCCTGGGAGTGGCCGGGGCAGTGCGCCGCCGACAACTCAGTTCTACCCATGCATGAGTGATTCGAAAATCCACCAAACGAGCATCCGTGCTATGCATTTTCGCATGGACTGGCGTTCGGTGACCTTCGACTGGAATCGCGCGCGGGCCTTCCTGGTCACGGCCGAGGAAGGCTCGTTCTCCGCGGCGGGCAGGGCCCTGGGCATGGCGCAGCCCACGATCGGCCGGCAGGTCGCCGCCTTGGAGCAGGAGCTCGACGTCCTGCTCTTCGAGCGCGTGGGCCACGGGCTCCAACTGACTCCAACCGGTCTGGACCTGGTCGAACACGTGCGCGCCATGGGCGAAGCCGCGAGCCGCGTCTCCCTCACGGCGGCCGGGCAGTCGCTCTCCCTCGACGGAACGGTGTGCATCAGCGCGAGCCAGATCCTGGCAACCCACATGCTGCCCCCGATCATCGCGGGCATGCGCGCGCTGCACCCCGGCATCGAGATCGAGATCGTCGCCACCAACGAGACGAGCGACCTCAGCCGCCGGGAGGCCGACATCGCGGTGCGCAGCTTCCGCCCCAAGCAGCCGGACCTCGTCGCCCGCAAGGTGAAGGACAGCCTCGCGCGGCTCTACGCGGCGCCGGCCTACCTCGAGCGGATCGGCAACCCGACGACGCCCGACGAGCTGTCGCGCGGGGAGTTCCTGGGCTTCGACCGCGAGGTCGGGCTGATGAACGGGCTCAACGCGATGGGCCTGTCGCTGACCCCGAGCAGCTTCCCCGTCCTGACGGAGAACCAGCTGGTGCAGTGGGAGCTCGCAAAACAGGGGGTGGGCATCTGCATCATGATGGAGGAGGTCGGCGACGCCGAGCCCCGCGTCCAGCGCGCGCTGCCGAGCCTGCCGCCCTTCCCCGTGCCCATGTGGCTGACGACTCACCGCGAGCTCAACACGAGCCGCCGGATGCGGGTGGTCTTCGACCTGCTCTACGAGGGCCTGAGGGCGACGTAGCGCCTCAGGACTCCGCCATCCGGCTCATCGGCACGCTGAAGACGGTGAGCTCGCCGACCTCGGTCTGGGTGCGGGCCACGTTGGGGCCCTCGTTCAAGGCCTCGCCGTGCCGCGTCCAGCTCGCCAGCATCCCCGCGAGCGCGGCGCGGAAGGAGGCCTCCTCGTCGCGGCTCACCGAGCGGCTCTCGAAGCCGTCCATCACGAAGAGCCGCAGCCCCAGACCATCCCGGGCCAGCCCCGCCGACTCCAGCATGCCCCGGGTTCGCTCGGGGAAGTCCGCCAGGGGATCGAGGTGCGCGCACCAGCAGGTGAAGGTCGTGCCCGGCACCGGGCGGCCGGCTTCGATCATGTCGCTGAAGGCCTGGAAGTCGGCCTGGGTCGGGTAGAGCACGAAGCCCCGCTGCGCTCCGGCCTGCCCGAGCACGAGCCCGACGCCCCCACCGACCGCGGCGGGACCGCCCAGGAATCGAAACTGCACCGAGTCGGGCAGGTGCTCCCAGGGGGCGGTGGAGATGAGGGCCTGGACCAGGGGCTCCCAGGGCGCGGGGTCCGAGGGCAGGCCGCCGGCCATCGAGACGAGCAGCCCGGTCGCCGCCATGTCGGCGTGGGGGAGGCTGCTCTGGACGGTCACCTGCACCCCGAAGGCAGCGGCGGCGCGGCGAAGGCCCATGGCGAGGGAGCCGCGGCACAGCAGCGCCCCGGGTCGGCCGGGGGTGTTGGGCGGCGCGGGCGCGGAGGCAGCCAGGATCAGGGCCTGGCTGGGGTCCTGGCCCTGCAGCAGGGGCTGGACGTGGCGAACCAGGCCGGTGTCGGACTCAGCGACGAGCAGGATCCCGGCGAGCGCTGCGCCCTCGATCTCCATGCCGGGCACATCGACGAGCTCGACCTCCCAGGGGCTGGATTGGGGCAGGTTCCGCAGATCGTTCATGGTGGTCCTCCGGGCATCAGCAGAGGGTGACCGGCCCCTCCGCTCAGGCCGGGGAGCTTGACCCACCGCAGAGCAGCGCGCCAGACGCAGCGGCCAGCCCCCCAAGAACCTGGAGGCCCAGAACGCAGGGCCCCTTCCGGACAGAACCGTGCGAAAACCAACATCTGTCATGGTCAGGCGTCCGCCCGGCGAGAAGGATTCCACTCCCGGATCTGTGCCGGGGGGGACAGACACGACATGAGCGCAGGACACGATGGAATTCTGGGGCTCTGCGGAGCCTGCGGAGCACTCGAGGACGGCAGTTCGGCCGAAGGCGGCGACC
>JAJDAI010001124.1 GCA_029261955.1 Deltaproteobacteria bacterium
ATCGGCACCCGGTGGCTCCCTACCGACGACGATGAGAGACTTGCGGGAGCCTCCCGCTTGCTGACCCCTCGACGAACTCGCTGCCGAGAGCTGAACGCGCCCGTCTGCGGTGCTTCCTGCGAACGAAACACGAGAGGACAAGATGGAAAAGGACGGAAAACCGAGGATGTTCATCGGCTCTTCTGTGGAAGGGTTGCCGGTAGCGGAAGCCATTCAGGAGGGCCTGGAGTTCGCGGCAGAAGTGACAATCTGGTCGCAGGGTGTGTTCGGCTTGACCGAGGGGACGCTTGAGGCCCTCGTCCGAGCCACAGCAGACTTCGATTTCGCGGTCCTGGTACTGACGCCCGATGACCTGACCGTGAAGCGTCAGGAGACCGTGAACGCGGCTCGGGACAACGTGCTGTTTGAACTCGGCTTATTCATGGGTGCGTTGGGCCGCAGCAGGACCGCGATCGTGTACTGCCGGGACGACGACCTCGATGTCCCAACTGACCTTGCCGGGATCACACCGGCGACGTTTCCGCGACGGCAGGACGGGAACCTCCAGGCAGCTCTGGGGCCAGCCTGCTCGAAGCTGAAGAGAATGCTCGCGAACCCCGTCGATAGGGCCGGTGCCCAACTGCTCTCGTTCGTTGATCGAGCCGCTGACGAGGCAGCGATGCTGACCCGGCTCATGGCTACGGAAGATGTTGCACAGAGGGCGTACCAAGCAGACGCCCTCCGAGAAGAACTGGAGGCGGTCCGAAGTGAACTTCAAAGCCTTCGGGAATTGGCTGTCGACCTTCTGTGCCCGACCTGCCAGTCACCAGTGATATCGCGAGGCTTCGACATCGAGTGCGTAGAGCACAACGGCCGCGAGCACGACATCGAGCATGAGTGGGCCGCGTACGACTGCGGCTATCGAGTACACAACGGGATCGTCGAGGAGGAATGCCCCGAAGCAGTGCTCGAGGACTGACGTCCGACGGCAAGAAGTGATGCTTTGGCCGGCGAACGCGCGGAGAGGAACCCAGAACGACAAGAGCCCAGGGAATCCCTGGGTTTCTGCGCGAGTTTGGCGGAGGCGGCGGGAGTCGACCGGGGGGCGGCGACGAGGACGACGAGTAGGCCGGATCGCAGCGACGTGCCTCGATCTGGGTGCGGGGGGGCGGCAGGACGCGGACGGGCTTCGAGGGGTCTGGAAGGAGGTGGGTGTGTCCCTGGTGTGTCCCGACCACGGTCGAACTTGTAGGACCCCGGGGCGCGGCTCCGAGCGGGCACGAGAGCGTGAAAGGACCGCATTGGGCTCGACCGGGCTTCTCGCCAGGCACAAGGCTCGCTGCTCGTGGGACGACTGGGACGATGAGCGACTGGTGGCTGAGCCGGCTCCGCGGACGTAGCGAGTTCGAGACTTAGTGATCACTAAGTAGCGACATGGTAGCGTCGGTGCACTCCGATGCCGACCCGCCGCGCCACCGACTCCGAGCTTCCCGCCGACCTCGAGGCTGTCTCCGATACGTCGGTGTTGATCGACCTGGCCGCCGCCGGCCAGATCGCCCTCCTCGACCACCTGTTCACACGGGTCATCGTGCCGACCGGGGTGCGGGTCGAATCGACTGCACTGCCCGACGCCCCGGGGCCGGCCCTCGTCGCGTCGCAAGCCTGGACTCCTTCCTCATCCTCCCGCCACCGGACGCGATCCCGTCGCGGCTTGACGGCCTCGGGCTTGGCGAACGCGAGGCGATCGCCCTCGCGGCGGCTTGCGGAGCAACGGTGCTGATCCACGCGATGACCGCGTGGCGGGCCGCGGACTCCTACGGTGAGTGACACGGACCCGAGACTGTCGGGGCCAACGGCCCGGATTCGGCGCGTTCGGAACCGGATGGGCATGACCCAGCCGGAGTTCGCCGCCCTGCTCGGAGTCCACCCGATCACGGTCTCGAAGTGGGAGAATGGGCACACCAGCCCAGATGCCGCCCAGGCTTCCGTCCTCCGATTGGCGGAGCTGGCCCTCGAACAGTCCCCAGCCATCGGATCGGTGGTGCGCCGGCAGTTGGCGGACTCGCCCTCGTGGGCAGCGGTCGCAGAGCTCCACCGCGCCGCAGGATCGGCGGGGGCGAGGTCCGGTCTCCTCAGGATCACGGCTGGGGAGTTGGCGGACTGGGCCAGGACCAACATCGCTCGCGACCTCCTCCCCGAACTGGTCCGGAGGCTCGTGCTGGCCGCCTGCCCCAGCGGCGAGCTTGTCGATTTCCCCTCGGGCGAGGTGTCTGCGAAGGGGTACGACGGCCGAACTGTGCTCCGCTCTCCCGTCTGGCCCATCCCCGGAGGCCGTGCCATCTGGGAGGTGTCCACGCGCGCCGACGTCCGGACCAAGGCTACGGAGGACATTGAATGCCGAGAAACCGAGGCGAATCTGGTCCAACCCGACGAGGTGACCTACATCGGAGTCAGTCTCCGGTGCTGGGACTCCAGAAGAAACACCCTGGAGCAGTGGGAACGGACCTGGACCGAGCGGGGGCCGTTTGCCGAGGTCCGCTTCTACGACGGCAGCCTGCTGGAGACGTGGCTCGCCCGTTGCCCAGCCGTCAGCGCGTGGCTGGCCTCCGAGATGGGCAGGCCGGTGGCCCACTGCGTGAGCCCGACCCGACTCCTGACGGAGCTGCTCGAGCGGGGCCACCCCCCCCTGGGAGCCGCGGCGCTCAGAGCGGGCCGCGAGGATGAGGTCGGGCGCCTGCATCGCTGGCTAGCCGGAGAGCCAACCAGCCTCTACGTCCAAGCGGACTCCACCGATGAGGCGTTGGGGCTCGTGGCCGCGTCGCTGGCAGCGTTGCCCGCCCCCGAGCAGGATCGTTG
>JAJDAI010001125.1 GCA_029261955.1 Deltaproteobacteria bacterium
TCGCGGACCAGGTCGTGGATCTTCGTCTTGGGCTTCCTGGGCATCTGGCACTCCTTCTTTTGTGGTGATCGAAGAAATGCCATGCCTGGGGGGCCCATCCCCCCTTGAAAAACGAAAGTGCAGAGAAGTCGCGACGCTATCCGCCCGAGGAGCGCAGAGGCCGGAGAACGGAGGCCGGAAACCGTGCCGCTAGGCGGAAGCCTTTTTCGCCACCGACACCCGCTTCAGGCTCTGCAGCACCACCCAACCCGGTCCGGTCAGCTCGGTCATGAAGAGCCCCTCACCGCCGAAGATCGCCTTGATGCAGCCTCCCACCCCGCGGATGTCGTAGCCCATCGAGCTCGAGAAGACGGCGAGGTTGCCCGAGCTGACCAGCAGCTTCTCGCCCTCGGCGAGCTCCTTGAGGTGGAAGTCCCCGTTGCCGTGCACGACCGCGATGCCCGTGCCGCTCAGCTTCTGGAGGAAGAGCCCCGCCCCGCCGAAGAAGGCCGCGCCGGCCTTGCGGGCGATGGTCACGTCGATGTTCACGTCCCCCAGCGCCGCCACGAAGGAGCCGCTGGTGCAGGTGATCGCGCCGCGGTCCAGGTCCCAGGTCAGCAGCCGGCCGGGCGCGTTGTTGGACAGGACCACCTCGGCGCCGGGCCCGTTCGCCTCGACGTAGGTCAGGGACGCGCCCTCGCCGGCGAGCATCCGGGACATCGCCTTGCTCGCGCCGCCGGGGATCTTCAGCTGCCAGCTGATCTTGTCGTTGTAGGCCAGCAGCGAGCCGCGGCTGGCCCAGATCGCCTGGCCCTGCTTCAGCCCCAGGGTCAGGAACTGGGCGATCGTGCCCTTGATCTCGACGTGCTCCGCGTAGCGCGCCAGCTCTTCGACTTCCAACTCCTGCAGTGCCTGCAGGGCGCCTGTGCTCTCGCTCATGGTTCGTCCTCCTCCTCGCTCTCTTGTTCGTCCATCTCCTGCTCGTCCACCGCGGCGCTGACCTCGGGTCCGTGGCTCGTGGCCAGCAGCTCACGCACGCGCGGCAGCACGTCGAAGATCGACTCGGGCACGCGCCCGGGCAGCGACGGCGGGCCTTCGGCGTCCACCAGGTGCGAGCGCACCGCCTCGCCGCCCTTCAGGTAGATCTCGGCCCAGGACCAGGGGATGCGCCGCTGCGCCGTGCCCTCGTCCTCCAGCATGTACTCGTCGCGCATGCAGCCGGTGCGGAGCAGGCGCCGCCCACCCCAGGTCCACATCCCCGCCGCGTGCTCGTGCCCGATCACGATGACGCGGTGCTCGCCGTCCTTCAGCAGCGCCTGGAATTTCGCCGTCACCGACAGCTCGAAGTCCGAGGAGCCCAGGCGGTAGGCGATGTCCTTGAAGAGCGTCCAGCTCACCTTCTTGACGGGGTCCCGCTGCCGCAGCCAGTTCCGCCAGTAGTCCCGCGTCCAGTAGCGGAAGGCGACGGAGCGCAGCAGCTCCTGGACCTCGGGCATCAGCTCGAAGAGGGTCTGACGCGGACGCAGGCGGTCGAGGTGGAAGAGCACCGGCTGGAGCCGGAGCGCCATCTCCAGCAGCCCGATCGTGCCCCAGGGCAGGTTGAGGATGCGGTTGTCCTCGTGCTCCAGGAAGGGCTCCTCGATGTCCACCGCGAACATCGGGTCGCTCTGGCAGCCGTGTTCGATGTGCACGTCCCCGATGTCCAGCTCGATGCCGGGGAAGCGCACGCTGTCCTCGGGGGCGCCGATGCGCTCGCGGATGGCGTCGCAGACCTCGGGGAAGAGCAGGTCGATGTCGTGGTTGCCGACCACGAACCAGACCCGGCGCCGCTCAGGCCCCGGGGCCAGGAACTCGCCCAGGGCGTCGAAGAAGCCGCCGTGCGCCTCGATGATCTGCGCGAGCTTGCCCAGCGCCACCTCGGCCGTGATGTGGTGCGGGTGCGTGTCCTGCCAGGGCGTCTTGAGCAGGTCGAGCGTGTCGCCGTTGAAGACGAGATCGACCGCCAGGTCCGCGAAGGGCTCCCGGCCGTAGGCCAGCAGGACCTCGCCCAGGAAGTCCGAGTGCGGGAAGTCGTCGAGCGGGCCGCCCGGGCCCATCTCGATGTCGCTCATGACGACGAGCAGGCGATCGGCCGCGCCCTCGGGGGGGCGGCGCAGAGCCGGCGAGAAGGGGAGGGGGTCCGCCACGGCGGGATCCTACGCTTCTGGGCTCAGCGGGACGGCATCAACCCCACCTCGACCATCGCCGGCACCAGCAGCAGGTCGGCGACGAGGGCCACGACCAGCACCCCCGGCAGCGCCGTGCCGAGCAGGTTGATCGTGAAGTAGTCGCTCAGCGCGAAGGGCAGGAAGCCGGCGCAGAGGATCACCGTCGTCATCACGATGCCGCGGCCGGCGTAGCGAAAGGTCCGGGCCAGGGCTTCGCTGCGCCCATCCCCGCGGGCCCCCTCGACCCGGTAGCGCATCAGGAAGTGGATCGTGTCGTCCACCCCGATGCCGATGGCCATGACGCACACGATCATCACGTCGGTGTCGACCGTGTCCCAGCGGAAGCCGGCGTAGGCCACCAGGGCGAACAGCGGCAGCAGGTTCGGGAGCATGGACATCAGGCCCATGCGGATGGACCGCAGACCCAGGGACATCAGGATCGCGATGAGCCCGAAGGACAGCAGCAGCGCGTTCTGCTGGCCCCGCGTGATCTTGTTGAAGCTCCAGCCGAGCAGGTAGGCGAGGCCCGTGACCTCGACCGTGGCCGCGTCCCCGAGGCGCTCCTGGCCCAGGGCCGTGATCTGGTCGCCCATGACGCCGGTGGCCAGGAAGCCGTGCTCGGTGGTCCGCAGCTGCAAGCGCATGAGGGTGCGGTCGAAGTCGAGCCAGGAGTCGATCATGCCGCTGGCCCGGTCGGGGTCGGCGACCTCCAGCAGGAGCAGCTGCTGCGGCACCGCGTTGGCGGCGGTGGGCACGCCGGCCTCGCCGCTCATCGCGCCGTGCACGGCCTCGATGGCGTTCACGGCGGAGAAGGCGGCGTCGATGGTGGGGAGCGCGGCCAGCTCGTCCTGGAACGCGGCGATGCGGCCGAAGAGCTCGCTGTCCATCAGCCCGCCCGGCTGCTTCGCTCCGATGAAGACCTCGAGCGTCGAGGCCCCGCTGAAGCGCTCCTCGAACCAGCGCTGGTCGACGCGCAGCGAGCTCTCCTCCGAGAAGCGCTGCGCGAAGTCGGCCTCCAGCTCGAACTGGCTGGCCCCGAGGCCGAGCGGCACGAGGAGCAGGGCGAAGCCGGCGAGCACCGGCCAC
>JAJDAI010001126.1 GCA_029261955.1 Deltaproteobacteria bacterium
GACCAGCTCCTCGGGGGCAGGGTGCAGCGCGTGTCGGGGTGGTTGCTGCGCCCTGCCGTGTCCGTCGTTGGGGGGCGACGGTTCCCTGGTTTCCTAGCGCTTGCTGGCGTTGTTCCTCAGGTCGGTCGGGGCCTCACCGAGCGGGGCGTCCTCGGGCTCCTCGGGCTCCGCCGGCGGGGCGGTGTCGGTCGACTGCTCGGCGGGCGGCGCCGTGGACTCGCCGTCGGGGCCGTCGGGGCCGTCGGTGGGCTGCTCGGTGGGCTCGTCGTCGGCGTTCAGGCTGATGTAGATGTCCGCGGAGGCGCTGACGTCCTGGGCGACCACGCAGGGGCCGCCGTCGTCGGGGCCTTCGCAGAGGAAGCCGTAGAAGGCGTACTCGTCCGGCGCGGGCAGGCTGCGCTCGTAGACGTCCTCGGCGTGGACCGAGGGCACCACGAAGTTGGTCGAGCGGAACTCGATGACGGGCACCTGGGGTCCGTCGGGGCTGTTCGCTTCCACGGTCGCGACGACGTCACCGCCGAAGTCGACGGGCACCCGGGCGCCCAGCTCGGTGGCCATGAAGGCCGGGTCGAAGACAACGCGGAGCTGCTCCGAGGGCATGCCCTCGAAGACGGCGTCGGCGATGTCGTCGACGTCGATGAAGTCGCTGATGACGACCGGCACGGGCCCGTCCCAGAAGACATCGGCCATCATCTCGAGGTCGTTGAAGCGGGACAGCGGACCCATGCGGTCCTTCACGGCGTCGTAGCGCAGGTAGATGTCTTCGAACGCGTCCGAGATGTGTGCCGACGCGATGATGACGGGGCCGTCGACGTCCAGATCGAGCGCGTTGACCATCTCCTCGGGCAGCTCGTTGGAGTCGAGCACGGCGATGAACTCGAAGCGGAAGTCCTCGGAGTCTTCGGGCTCACCATCTCCGGCCAGCGCAGGGCCTGCGAGCAGCAGGCCGAGGGTGGGAATGCACAGGCGGGAAAGGCGCATGAAGGGCTCCGGGCTGGGTTCGGCTGCCGGCCTCTGGGGCTCGGTGGCGACACCCAACTCATCGACCCCCTCGGGGTGATCCCTGAGCTTCAGAAGCGGTCTACGCGACCTTGATCAAGGCGATCGAGCAGCGCCCAGCAGCACGATCAGTCGTGACGCAGCGCCTGCACCGGGTCCATGCGCGCGGCCCGCATCGCCGGCCAGGTGCCGAAGACGATCCCCACCAGCGCCGAGATGCCCGCCGACAGCACCAGCGCGCCGCCGCTCACCGCGGTCGTCCAGCCCGTCGCCTGCCCGATCGCCGCCGCCGCGATCAGCCCCAGCGCGATCCCGGCCAGGCCGCCGAGCAGCGAGATGGTCGTCGACTCCACCAGGAAGAGCAGCTCGATGTCCCGCATGCGCGCCCCCAGGGCTCGACGCACGCCGATCTCCCGGGTCCGCTCCACCACACCGGCCAGCATGATGTTCATGATCCCGATGCCGCCGATCAGCAGCGAGATCCCCGCGATCAGCCCCATCACCAGGTTGAAGAGGCCCTGCGTCTGCCGGCTCTGCTCGAGCAGGGCCAGGGGCACGACGACGCGGAAGTCCTTCACGTCGTGGTGCAGGCGCAGCAGGGTTCGCTCGGCGACCTTCGCGACGCCGGCGATGTCGTCCTTGTCCCGCACGCGGAGGATGAGCGCATCCAGCTCCGGCGGCTCTGGCTCGCCTTCCTTGAGCCGCTCCTCGAAGCGCCCGAGGGCCGTCTGGAGCGGCACGTACATGCGCAGGTTCCGATCCTCCAGCTCCAACCCGTCGACGCCGCGGCTCTTGTAGGTCGGCTGCCGCACCACGCCGACGATGGTCAGCCACACGCGGTCCAGGCGGATCTGCTTGCTCACCACGTCGTCGGTGCCGAAGAGCAGCCGCGCCGCGCCGATGCCCAGCACCGCCACGGCGGCGCGATCCTCCTCGTCCTGCTCGAGCAGCCGCCGCCCGCGGACCAGCTCCAGGCCGGCCGCGTGCAGGAAGCCCGCGTCCACGCCCTCCGCCGCGAGCAGCGTGGCGTCGTCGGGCTTGGGCAGCAGGTCCTCGAACTTGAGGTCCTTGCGCCCGCCCACCGCCTCGAGGTGCGGCAGCGAGGCGGCCAGCGCCAGGCCGTCGCGCAAGCTGAGCCCCACGGAGACGCGGCGCTTCTCGATGGCCTCCTCGCTGTCGCCCTCGACGGGCTTCGCCTCGATGAGCACCTGCTGCAGGCCCATCAGGCTGATCATCGCCTGGGCCTCGCGCTGGGCCCCCTCACCGATGCTCAGCATCGCGATCACCGCGGCCACGCCGAAGACGATCCCGAGCCCCGTCAGCGCCGAGCGCAGCGGGTGGTCGACGAGCCCGCGCAGCCCGTCGAGCAGGAGCTCGGCGAAGTTCATCCGCCCTGGGCTCCCGAGCCCTGGTGTCCGTTCGGGGCCCCGAGGAAGACCGACTGCCCGGCGGTCACGCCCTCCTCCACCACCACGTGCGTGGCGTTGCGCGCGCCGACCGTGACCTCGACCTCGTCGGGCCTGCCGCCCTTGCCCTTCACGAAGACGGTCCACTTGCCCTCGGACTGGACCAGGGCCTCGCGCGGGACCATCACGACGTCCTCGAGCTGCTCGATGACCAGGTCGACCTTGGTGGTCATGCCGGGCTTCATCTCGGGGTCGCTCTCGTCGAGGGAGACGGTGACGTCGAAGTACTTGACCTCGCTGTCCTTGCGCTTGGTCTTGGCGAGGCGGGCCTTCTTGCTGACGCTCCCGGTGAAGGCGCGGCCCTGCATGGCGTCGAGGCGCACCGTGGCCTTCTGCTCCTCGGCGACCTTGGCGGCGTCGACCTCGTGGACCAGGGCGAGCACCTCCATGGCGCTCAGGTCGGGGATCTCCATGATCATCACGCCGCGCCAGACCTGGTCGCCCTCGGCGATCTTGCCTCCGCGCCAGGTCTGCCCGAGGATCACCAGGCCGTCGGTCGGGGCCTCCAGGGCGGACTTCTCGATCTCCTCGGCCTTGAGGGCCAGCTTGTCCGACTTCTGCCGCTTCTCGAGCCGCAGCTTGGACACGTCGGCGTCGCCCTTGCTGACGGCTGCGTCCAGCTCCTGCTTCGCCTTGTCGCGCTCGATCTCGCCGTCGCGCAGGTTGAGGCGGGCCTCTTCGCGCTCGATGCGGCTCACGGTCTCGCTGTCGGTGATCTTGAGCTCGATGCGCTGGAGGTTCAGCTCGGCCTTCTCCAGGGCGCGGTGCAGGTTCTCGATGTTGTTGTGGACCTCGATGGTCTTCTGCTCGATCTCCTGGTTCTTCAGGTCGATGTCCTGCTTCAGCGTCGCGACCTCGCGCTCGGTCTCGGTCATGTCGAAGCGAACGACGACCTGGCCCTTCTTGACCACGTCGCCCTCTTCGGCGAGCTCGGTGATCTTGCCGTGCAGCGGCGCGACGATCTTCTGGCTGTCGACGGCCTGGATCTCGCCCGTGACCGTCAGCGTGTGGTCGAAGGCCCCGCGGGTGACCTCGGCCGTCGGAGGCAGGTCGGCCTGGGGCGCCGCGGCGGGGCAGCCCGCCAGCAGCAGGAGCAGCAGGAGTCTCATCGCAGTTCCTTCGTCCGGGCCAGGAGCGCCTCGGGGTCGACCTTCCAGAAGGCCAGGTTGCCGCCCGTGAGCCGGCGCAGGTTGCCGGCCGCGCGGGCCAGCTGGATGCGGGCGTCGTCGCGGCCGCGGACCGCCGCGTCGCGGTCCTCGAGGTAGTCGAGCACGCCCTTGTTGGTGCTCCGGCCGCGGCTGAACTTCTCCAGCTCGGCGTCGTACTTGCGCTGCGCCACGTCCAGGCCGGTGTCCGCCAGGCTCATGCGGGCGCGCGCCGTGTCCACCGCCCGCAGGGCCATCTCGACGTTCAGGCGCAGCCGCTGCTCCACCTCGCGCAGGACCAGCTCCGCCTGCCGCACCCGCGCTCGCGAGGCCAGGATCCCGTGCACGCGGGCCCGGCCGGGCAGCGGCATGCTGAGCGACACGCCGACGGTCCAGGGCAGCTGGTCGGGCCGGCCGAAGTCGTGCCGCAGCGTGAAGGAGCCGTCCAGCGAGGGAAGCTGCTCGACCACGGTGAAGCGCAGGTCCCGGCGGGCTGCGGTCACCGCGCGGCGCGTGAGCCGGACGTTCAGGTTCGACTCGCGGGCGAGGTCGTGGGCCGCCTCCTCCGCGAGGACCTCGAAGGCCGAGGGCTCGGTCGAAGCCTCCAGCACCCGCCGGTTCGCGGATCCCAGGTCCTCCCCCAGCAGGAACAGCAGCGAGGCCTCCGCGTTCGCCCGGGCCGCCGTCGCGGAGGCCATGGCCGCCATCGCCGAGGCCACCCGCTCCTGGGTCGCGAGGCGCTCCGAGGGGCTGTCGAAGCCGAGCCTGATCCGCTCGTCGACCCAGGCCTCCTGCTTCTGCGCGCCGGCCAGGGCGAGCTCCGCGCCGGTGACGGTCTGCTCGGCCTGGACGAGGTCCCAGTAGCGGTTCTCCACCTCCAGCACGAGGTCCGAGAGGATGGTGAACAGGTCCAGCTCGGCGTCGCGCAGACCCCAGTGGGCCTCGGTCACGCCCCGCTCGCGGGAGCCGAGGATCGCGCCGCTGAGCAGCGGCTGGGAGATGCGCAGCGACAGGTCCGGCGAGGACTCGAAGCCCAAGGCCTCGGCCGCGTCGCTGTAGTCCGTCGAGCTGTAGTCCAGGGACACGGAGCCACCGCCGGGGATGGCCTGCGCCACGCCGATGCGGGCGGTCACCGCGCTGAGCGGCTCCTCGGGGTCGATGTAGTTCTGGAGGTCGGAGCTGCGGTTGACGCCCGCGACCAGGCTGGGCTCGTAGGCGCCGAGGGCGCGGACCTCGCGGTCGCGGGCGAGCAGCACGTCGTAGCGGGCGCGAAGCAGGCTGAGGTTGCCATCGAGCGCTTGGGTGACCGCCTCATCCAGCGCGAGCGGCTCGGCCTGCGCCGGGACCGGCAGCAGGAGGACGAGCAGCAGGGATCGCAGGATGCGCAGCATCGGCGGAGCATAGCGATCAGGTGGTTCTTGGATCACGCGGGCCCCCGAGGTCCGTCGAACCCGCGGGGGGTGGGGTTGATTCCGGGCGGTGGGCTGAGCTCAGCCGCCCTTCTTGTCCCCCCGCCGCCCAAGGCCCAGCTTTGGACGCCCTGATCTCCAGATTCCGGATCCGCCATCAGGCCGCTGTGCTGTAGGCTCGACTTCAGTTCGAACTCCACCGGGGGCGGCCGGGGTTCGAGAGAGGATCGCAATGCGGAATCTCTGGGTGGCGATCGCCACCATCGCCCTTGCCTCGTTCGCCGCGGCTCCCGCGCTCGCGTGCGGAGGGTTCTTCTGCGGTGGAACCCCCATCGACCAGACCGGCGAGGACATCCTCTTCGCCGTCGACGGCCGGAACATCGAAGCCCACGTCCGCATCGCGTACAGCGGCGAGGCGGAGTCCTTCTCCTGGGTCGTGCCCGTGCCCGGTGTGCCCGAGCTCGAGGTCGGGACCGACGAGCTCTTCACGCAGCTCGGCGCGAGCACCGCGCCGTCCTGGAACCTCGAGGTCGGCGACGCCAAGTGCGACTGGCCCTACGTCTACGGCGGCTGGGGCAAGGACGAGGCGGACGCAGACGGAGGCGGCCCGAACCCCGGCAACAGCGGCCCACCCTCGGTCGAGGTCCTCGCTGAGATCAGCGTCGGCGCCTACGAGGCGGTCGTGCTGAGCGCCCAGAACGCGCAGGCCCTGCTCGACTGGCTCAACTGCAACGAGTACCGCATCGCCAGCTCGGCGCTGCCCCGCGTGCAGGCCTACATCGACGGGAACATGAACTTCCTCGGTCTGAAGCTGCGCGACGGCGCGGGCACGGGCGAGCTCACCCCCATCGTCATGCGCTACGTCGCGCCCCAGCCGGTCATCCCGCTCGTGCTGACGGCCGTCGCGGTGCAGCCCAACCTGCGCATCCGCGCCTACTTCCTCGGCGACAACCGCGCCGTGCCGACCAACTACGACCACGTGTGGCTCAACGACTCGCGCGTGGACTGGATGAACGGGAACTGGTGGGCCGGGCCCTGGGCGCCGCAGAGCTACGAAGCGCTGATCACCGCCGCGGTGGACGAAGCGGGCGGCAAGGCCTTCGTGACCGACTACGCCGGCAGCTCGTCGCTGATGGCCAACCGGATCTTCCGCGAAGGCGGCTACGACACGGACCTGCTCCGCACCTTCACGAACCCCGCGGAGTTCGTGCAGCAGGCGCTGTGGATGGGCCTGCCCCGCAACGCGGTGATGCAGGGGCTGCTGCGCACGCACATCCCGATGCCGCAGGACCTCATCGATCAGGGCGTCGAGGAGCGCGACTTCTACAACAACCTCGGCGGCTACCAGCAGTACCTGAGCGAGCTGAACTTCGACCCGAACGCCTTCGTGGACGACCTCGTCGAGCTGCTCCTGGACCCGATGGAGTCCGCGCAGGAGCTCTTCGACAGCAGCGACTACAGCTGGCTGAGCCGGCTGCAGACCACCATCTCGGGCTGGGAGATGAACGCCGACCCCGCGTTCACCTTCCTGGACACGGTCATCGACCCCGAGGCGGGTCAGGTCACCGACTTCCCCCACCAGGGCGCGGTGTCGACCCAGCGCTGGGCGGTGCAGGACTTCATCGGCGGCGAGCCGGGCGTGTCTTGCTGGTCGGCCGCGGCGGTCGTGAACACCCTCTCGGGCGTGCAGCCGGTGCTCCAGTTCCCCAACGAGTCCAAGGTCGCCATCGACTTCCCGACGCAGGCGGACATGCCCCTGTGCACCGAGCTGCCTGCGGCCATGGTCGTCGAGCGCTTCAACGAAGCGGGCACGATGGGCGTCATCGCGGACCACCGCGCGGCCATCCTGGCGGCAGCCCCCAATGGCTACTGCATGCCCGCGGTCGAGGCCCCCGCGCCGGTGGAGCCCCCGCCGGAGTCCGATTGGCCTCCGCTCCAGGACATGCTCCCGCTGCAGGAGATGACCGAGGAGTACTGCGAGCAGCTCGAGTCGGGCAGCACCCCGCTGAACGACGACCCGAACGTCGCCACGGACCCCATCACCGGGGCCCCCGCGGCGTGCTCGGGATGCGCTGGATCACTGGCCGGTGGAAGCAGCTCCTTGTTGGGCCTGCTGCTGATGGGCGGGCTCCGCCGACGTCGCCGGTGAAGGCCAGCGTGGGCCCCCCGGCTGATCGGGTCGGGGGGCCCGCGCTTGCGCCCCCCTCCTGAGCCCGCTCCGGGGACTCAGGGCAGCGGCATCGTCTCCGCGAGCCGCGGATCGTCCTCCTCGATCGAGGCCGTCGCCTGGTCGCGCTCCGCCCACCAGCGCTGCGCCTCCTCCTGCGTCCACGCCGCGCCCAGCCCCGTCGCGTCCAGCTGATCACGCAGGACCTCGCAGCTCTGCGGCCGCTCGTCGGGGTCCTTCGCCAGGCAGGCCAGCACGATCGCGTCGAGCTCCGGCGGCACCGACACGAGCTGCGAGGGCGGGGCCGGCTCCTGCTGCACGTGGGCTAGAAGCATCGCCATCGGGTTGGGCTTCTGGAACACGAGCTTGCCCGTGAGCAGGTAGTAGGCGACGCAGCCGAGCGAGTAGATGTCAGCGCGGCCGTCCACCGGCTCCCCCTGCGCCATCTCGGGCGGGAAGAAGGCGGGCGTGCCGGAGATGGAGTCCTCGGCCGTCAGCTGGGTCTGGTCGACGTCCGAGCTCAGCTTCACGATGCCGAAGTCGAGCACCTTGATGAAGTCGACCTCCTGGCCGCGGCGGCAGAGGTAGAGGTTGGCGGGCTTGATGTCGCGGTGCACGAGGCCCTGGGCGTGGGCCTCGGCCAGGGAGTGGCAGGTCTGCCTGACCAGGTGCACGACCCGCGACGGCGGCAGGGGCCCGCACGCCTCCACGAGGCCGCCCAGGTCCATGCCGTCCAGCAGCTCCATCACGTAATAGAAGGAGCCGTCGTCGGCGACGCCGAAGTCGTAGACCTCGATGGTGTGCGGGGACTGGAGCATCGCCGTGGCCTGGGCCTCGCGCTGGAAGCGGCGGCGGACCCGCTCGGCCTCCTCGGGCTGATCGCCCAGGCGGTCGGCGCGGATGAGCTTGATGGCGGCGGGGCGCGCGAGGGTGCGGTGGGCGGCCTTCCAGACCTCGCCCATGCCGCCGGAGCCGAGCAGGCGCTCCAGGGTGTAGGAGCCCATCTGGCGGGCGGCGTCGAGTTGCTCGCTGAGCTTGTAGAGCGTGCCCGAAGCCAGCACCGCGATGCCCGCTGCGCCGAAGGTCGGCAGGAAGAGCCAGAGCCAGAAGGCGGGGCGGGGCACGGGGTTGCCGACGGAGAAGCTGGCGATCAGGGCCAGGGGGTCGGTCATCGCGGCGGCGAAGGCGCCGACCGCGAGGCGCCGGGGACGCACGGGCACGATGGTCGCGAAGCCGAGCACCGCGAGGGCGACGCCCGAGGGGCCGCGCACGATGTCGAGCTGGTCGTCGTAGGGCAGCCAGTGGGTGAAGAGCGCGGTCATGAGCGAGACCACGACGAGGTAGGCGAGGCCGAAGTCCAGGCGCCGCGCTGCGGGGATGGAGCGCCGCCCCGCGAGGACCAGCATCAACACCGAGGGCAGGACGCCGAGGGGGATCATCCAGAAGGGGCGGCCCAGCCCGTCGCGCACGCCGCCGACGTTGGGCTGCACGAACGGCAAGGCGAGCAAGGCCAGGCCCAGGCCGACCAGCGCCGCGATGACCGCGATCCGGAGGCGTCGGCAGGCCTCCTCCAGCGGGTCGCCGCCCGGCATGAGGCCGCGGGTGCCGCCGAGCACGAGCTTGCGGCCGGACATGGGGCGCGTGGGCCGGGCGTCGGCCGAAGCGAGCTCGGGATCGGGGTCGGACATCGGGGTGAGTTTCGCAGATTGAGGGAGTCGGGAGGGGCCGGGCTGCTGCTCACGCGGGGGGCAGCTGGCACGGAATCTGCGAAATGGAGGGACGGGCCAGAGTGGCCCAGGGAGAGTCGCCATGCACATCCGTGGAACCACCCGCATCGCTGAGCTGCTGCACTTCCATCCCGACGTGGTCGGCGTGTTCGACTGGTACGACGTGCTCCTCGACGAGGACGACGCCGCCATGACGCTCTGGCAGCTGTCGATCACCTACGAAATCGACCTCGATGAGCTCCTGTTCGAACTGCGCATCGCCGCGGAAGAGGAGGACGCCGAGGACCTCTTGAGCGAGTTCGAGGACGAGCGGGAGGACGACCTGGA
Source organism: Deltaproteobacteria bacterium (assembly GCA_029261955.1). Lineage (GTDB taxonomy): Bacteria > Myxococcota_A > UBA796 > UBA9615 > UBA9615 > CALCXL01. Next base: position 9,241 of record JAJDAI010001126.1, read on the forward strand.
GGACGAGCGGGAGGACGACGACGAGGAGCTGCCCGCGGTGGCCTCGTCGCCTCGCGGTGACCCTGCCTGAGGGCTCCGCTCGGCCGTCGTCGCTGCCGCAGCGGCGGTGCGCCGAGTTCAGTCCTCGGGTCGAAGTCCCCGGGTCGAAATCCCCGAGTCAAAGCGCCTCACCCGGGTCGAAACGCCCCAGAGCGACGGCGCGACAGACACCCCCGAGGGCACGCGATTGGCCCCGGGGAGCACTCCGTCGTGCAGCTGGCACGGCGCGTGCTTAGGTCCACGTGGATGCCCGCGCGGCAGCTCGGAGGTCGTCCCCATGTCGACCCGATGGCCCTGGCTCCTCTTCTTCTCCTTCGTCACCACCGGCTGCGTCGCCGAGCAGGGTCGGTCCTTCGCCGCCGCAGTCGATGATCTCGGGGAGGATGAGTTCAGTCCGTCGCCCCCCGAGGCTCCCCAAGGGCCCGAGGACGCACCTCCGGCTGACCCGGTCGGCGGCGTCCGGCGCACCCTGCGCGGCACCCCCCCGCCGGGCTCGGTGCTCCCCGGTGACCCCTCGGCCGCGTGGGCCTGTGTCACCGCGCTGAAGCCGGCCTGCCCCGACGACTACTTCGAGCTGCGGACGGCGGCGGGCGACCTGTTGGTCCCGCTGGACTCCGCGGAGCTGGAGGCCCTGGCCGCTGCGGTGGTCGACGCGACGATGCAGCCGGCCCCCAGCGATCCTGCGGTGCTCGCGAGTGCCGTGGAGGCGGCCCTGGGCATCGGCCCGATGGTCGACGAACTGGAGGCTCGTCCCACCTGGGTCACGCAGGTGGAGGAGGGGATCGACCGCGGCTTTCGGCGCTCGGTCCTGCACATCACCGACGAGCTGATCGGGACCGTTCGCCTCGTCGTGCATTGGCCGGCGGGCGACGGCCCGCACCCGATCCTGCTCGCGCTGCACGGCCACGGGACCGAAGCCGTCGACTGGCCCGACAGCTACTCCGGCCTGGACTACGTGGAGGCGGGCTACGCGCTCGCCTCCCTCGATTCCCGGGTGCTGTACGCCGACTCCCTCGAGACCCAGATCGGCGTGGAGCTGCTCAGGACCGGCACCAACCTCATGGGCGTGCACGTCTACGAGGCGCTCGTGGCGCACAAGGTGCTGCGCTCGTTCGCCTCGGTGGGTCCGATCGCCCTCATCGGTCACAGCGCAGGCGCGGGCAAGGTCGACGTGATGGCGTGGTGGATCGACGGCTTCTTCGCGGTCGTCTCCGACAACACCCTCTGGGTGGACCGCACCGAAGAGCGCGGGCGCTACCACGAGGGCTGGGTGCCAGGCCTGGCGGGCTGGGAGGACGCGCTGAACGACCTCGCCGAGGCCCCCGTGCCCACCCTGATGCAGGACTACGGCTTCCCCGACGGGAGCGACGCGGTCATCGCGTTCCTCGATCAGGCACTCCTCTCCGCGCCCTGAGGCGTGGCGACCCGGACCGGCACGGACCGGTCTTCTGCCCTGCGTGACCAACGACGGCCCCGCACGGCAACCCACCCCGCGGCCCCGGCCGCACCGGGCCCTGGCCCGGCTGGAGATTCTCCATGAAGAAGCTGCTCCCCCTGCTCGTCGCCCTCATCGTCTTCGCGCTCGCCGCCCCGGGCATGGCCTTCGCCGGTGACCCCGCTCCTGCGTCCACGAAGGCCGACACCAAGAAGGCCGACACCAAGAAGGCTGAGCCCAAGAAGGACGACAAGAAGAAGGACGACAAGAAGGAGGACGACGAGGACGAGGACGAGGACGAGGACGAGGACGAGCTCGACGACGACGACGACGACGAGTAGGTCTCCGGGATCCGCCCCGGAGCGCCCGACTGGGCCTCCGGGGCGCACCCCAACAAGCACCGCTCAGCGGCGCGCGCCGTCCAGGTACGTGGACGCCTCGAACCCGCTCACCAGCCAACCGAAGGCCGCTTCGGCCGCCTCGGGGTCCAGCACCCCGCCGTCGACGGCCCGCTGCGTGGCGACGCGCAGTCGTTCGGCCAGCTCGTCCGCCGAGTGCTGCACGCGCGCGACCGAGTCGCGCACCTTGCCCTCGTGAATCACGCGATCGACGCGGGGCTGGCCCGCCTCGTCGATGGACACGTGCACGGCGTTGGTGGGCCCGAAGAGGTTGTGCAGGCCCCCAAGGATCTCCTGGTAGGCCCCCACGAGGGGGACCGCCAACACGTACGACTCCCCCGGGCGCAGCTCGTGGAGCTCGAGCCGACGCTTGATGTCGCGCAGCGAGACGAAGCGGCTGATCTTGCCGTCCGAGTCGCAGGTGACGTCGGCGATCACCGCGTGGCGGTTGGGGCGCTCGTTCAGGCGCTGGATGGGGAGCACCGGGAAGAGCTGATCCACCGCCCAGGAGTCGGGCAGCGACTGGAACAGGGAGAAGTTGCCGTAGTAGGTGTCGGTGAGGATGTCGTCGAGGCGGTCCAGGTCGTCCGGGACGTAGCGCTGCGTCCGCGCTTCGCGCGCCACGCGGCGGCAGACCTGCCAGTAGGCGCGCTGTACGCGGGCCAGCGCCTCGAGGTCGAGCAGCCCGACCTGGAAGGCTTGCTCGGCGCTGGCCCGTGCGTCGTTCGCGTCGTGCCAGGCCTCCTGGAAGGAGCGCGCGTCGACGAGCTCCCAGGCGGCGCGAAGCGCAGCGAGCTCCTGGGATTCCCCCTCGGACTCCGGCTCTGGCGCGCCCTCGCTCGGCACCGTCTCGGCGCCGATGACCTCGAAGAGCAGGACGGAGCAGTGCGCGACGGTGGCCCGCCCCGACTCCGTCACGAGGTCCGGGTGTGCGACCCCCGCGGTCTCGCAGGCGGCTGCCACCTCGGCGACGACGTCGGAGGCGTACTCGCGCACGGAGTAGTTGCGCGAGCTCTCGAAGTCGGTCCGGCTCCCGTCGTAGTCGATGGCCAGCCCGCCGCCGATGTCCAGCGTGCCCATGGGCGCACCCAGGCGGACCAGCTCAGTGTAGTAGCGGGACGCCTCGCGCACCGCCCGGCGAACCGTCCGGATCGAGGTCACCTGCGAGCCGATGTGGAAGTGCAGCAGGCGCAGGCAGTGGAGGCGGCCCGCGGCGCGAAGTCGCTCGACCACGTCCACGATCGCCTGGGCCGACAGCCCGAACTTCGCCCGGTCGCCCGAGGAAGCCCCCCAGCGTCCGCGCCCCGGGTTCGTCAGCCGGACACGCACCCCGAGGGTGGGCTCCTGACCCAGGCGGTCGGCCACCTCGAGGATCGTCTCCAGCTCGGTGGCCTTCTCGATCACCAGGACCGGGTTGCGCCCGAGTTGGGCGCCGCGGAGCGCGGTCTCGACGAAGGCGCGGTCCTTGTAGCCGTTGCAGATCAGCAGGGCCTCGGGGTCGTCCAGCACCGCCAGCGCGAGCAGCAGCTCCGCGCGGCTGCCCGCCTCCAGGCCGAAGTGGTTGCGCCCGCCGAACGCGACCAGGTTCTCGAGCAGACCGCGCTGGTGGTTGACCTTGATCGGGTAGACGCCGCGGTAGCGCCCGCGGTAGCCGTGCTCCTTGAAGGCGATCTGGAAGGTCCTGTCGAGCAGCTCCATGCGCCGGCGCGCCACGTCCGACGCGCGGACCAGGAGCGGCAGCTGGATGCCCTGCCCGCGGAGATCGTCGACGAGCTCCCGCAGGTCGATCGCGCCCTGTCCGGGCCCGAGGGGGAGCATCTCGAGCGTCCCGCCGGCGCTGACGGAGAAGAGGCGGGCTCCCCAGTGCTCGATGCCGTAGAGCTCAGCGGAGTCCTGTCGTGTCCAGCTCCTCATCAGTCGCCCAGGAGCCAGGCGAGGATGAGCGGGACGACGATGGTCGCATCGGACTCGATCATGAACTTCGGCGAGGCGACGTCGAGCTTGCCCCAGGTGATCTTCTCGTTGGGCACCGCGCCGGAGTACCCGCCGTAGCTCGTGACTGCATCCGAGACCTGAGCGAACCAGGCCCAGCGGGGCAGTGAGGTCATCCCGAGGTCCTGCGCGAGGGTGGGCACGGCGCAGATCGCGAAGTCCCCCGCGATGCCGCCGCCGATCTGGAAGAAGCCGACGCCCGGATCCGAGCCCTCGCGGGCCGCGTCCAGGTACCAGGACATCAGCTCCACCATCTGCTCGGTGCCCGCCGCCACGCAGCTGTGGTGTGCGACCTCGCCGCGCCAGACGGCGGCGGCGAACATGTTCCCCGTGGTGCTGTCTTCCCACCCGGGGGTGAAGATCGGAACCCGGTTGCGGCTCGCGGCCAGCAGCCAGCTCTCCGACGGCCGCTCCAGGCGGGCGGCGATGGCGGGTTCGTTGAGCACCGCCAGCAGGTGTTGAGCCGGCAGCGCTCGCTCGCCGGTGTCGCAGCAGGCCGACCAGCGGTCGATGAGCTCCTGCTCGATGTCCCGCATGACCGTCTCGGGGATGCAGGTGTCCGTGACGCGGTTCATGCCGCGTGCCAGCAGCGCGGCCTCGTCTTCGGCCCGCAGCGCGCGCCAGTCGTCGATGGCCTCGTAGCGACTCCCGGCGAGCTGCGAGAAGGCGTCCTCCTCGAGGTTCGCGCCCGTGCAGGAGATGGCGTGGACGAGCCCCTCGTCCAGGGCTCGCGCGAGGATCTTGCCGATGCGTGCGGTGCTCATGGCGCCCGCCATCGACAGCAGGACCTTGCCGCCGCGGTGGATGTGCTGTTCCCAGGCGTGAGCCGCGCGGACCAGCTCGCGGCTGTTGAAGTGCAGGAAGTGGTCGTCAATGAAGCTACGGACCCTCATCGGAGCCTCCGGTCACGCTGGATGCGATCGACGCACAGGCCAGCTGGTAGAGCAGTCGGGCGCCGACGATGGCGTCCAATTCAGTGGGGCCGACCTCGCAGAGATCGAAGCCGGCGATCTGCCGCCCCGAGTCCACGAGCGCGGAGAGAAGAAAGCAGACCTCGCGCCAACTCAGCCCGCCCGGCACCGGGGTCCCCGTCCCCGGGCAGAGCGCGGGCTCGAGGCCATCGACGTCGAAGGACACCCAGACCCGCTCGGGCAAGGGAGCCAGCATGTCCTCGACGAGGCGTGCCCAGGACGTGCCCACCGCCAGGCGGTCACCGATGGCGCCGTCCCCGAAGCAGTGGATGCGGTCGTCGACCCGGATGCGGTCGTACTCCACCTGGCCGAGGTCCCGCACGCCGACCTGGACCAGGCAGAGGTCCGGGCGGGCCTCCAGCAGGTTGTGCATGACCGACGCGTGCGAGTAGCGCAGGCCTTCGTAGGCCGGCCTCAGGTCGGCGTGCGCGTCGATCTGGAGCACGCCGACCTCGGTGCCGTCCGAGGCCGCGAGGAGTGCGCCCAGGGCGACCGAGTGCTCTCCGCCGAGGACGGCGGGGATGTGGCCGCGGCCCAGCTGGTCCGCAGTCCACTTGCGGACGAGCCCGACGACGCGCGCGCCGCACCCCTCCGGGGCCTCCGATGTCCCCCCGCTGCGGACCTCCTGCACGCCGCGCCGGGCCAGCTCATCGAGCTCCTCGAACCCGAAGGGGGTGCCTTCGAGGACGATGCCGCGTCGCCAGGCGTCGCCCCACCGCGAGTCGAAGAGATCGACCTGTGCCGACGCGTCCACCACCCCCCGAGGTCCGCGCGCCGTGCCAGCACGATACGAGGTGGTCGCCTCGAACGGCACCGGAAGGACGTGCACCAGCGCGTCGTCCGGGTCGTGCGGCAGCCCGAACAGGCTGCCGGGTTCGGCAGGAGCGTCGGGGTCGAAGGCCATCGTTCCTCCAGGCAGGGTTCCGCCGCCTACTAGCAAGGCTCGTGCCCACCTCGAAGCGGGTTTCCGAGCGAAACCCGGCGCGGGTCCTGCACACAGCTGGGGCTCTGGAGGACCGGCGATGATGCACCCCGACACAACCGTTCGCTGGATCGACGACGACGTCGGCCTGGGCGTGGTCGCGACCGCGACGATCCCGGTCGGCAGCCTCGTCTGGGTTCGCGACACCCTGGACCGTGTCGTTTCGACCCACCAATTCGACAGCCTGCCCCCGCTGCAGCGCGCTGCCTTGCGTCGCCACGTCTGGCAGGAAGGTGGCCGCTGGTATCTCACTTGGGATCACGGGCGCTACACGAACCACTGCTGCGAGCCGAACTGTGCGGGACTCGACGGCGAGTTCGACCTCGCGATCCGCGACATCGAAGCGGGCGACCAGATCACCAACGACTACGGCTGGCTGGCCATGGAGGTGAGCTTCGCCTGCCGATGCGGAGCGCGGGACTGCCGCGGCTGGATCGGCGAGGACTCCTCGTCGCCCCCGGACGGAGCCCTGGTGTCGCCCTACCTGGACGCGCTGCGCCGCCTGCCGCACACCGAGCAGCCCCTGTGGCCCCTCGTCGCGGACGAGGACGGAGTCGGCTTCGACATGCTGCGATCGCGCTACTCCGAGCCGTGAGCCCACCGAGCGGGGCGTAGCGACCCACCGCGAGGGTCGAATCGACTCACCGAACGGCGCCCCGCGACCCCGAGGAGCCGGACGAGGAGTCCGACGACGACGACAGCGCGCCTCCCCCACGGCTGGCCAGGCCGAGGAAGGCCAGGGTGGTCAGCGTCCCGCCCGGGGCCGGCAGCCCGAAGTCTTGCGGCCCGGCTGCCGTGCCGGCGAGCAGGAGCGAGGAGGCCCTGCCAGGCCCTCTCGGCCTTCTCCATCGCCGCGCCGGCCTTGCCCTCGTCCGACCGGGCCTTGCCGAGCGCCTCTGCCCAGTTGAGGCGCTCCGTCCGGAAGGTCTCGTTGCGCTTCGCCGCCTCGAAGCGGGCCTCGCGCCAGGTCAGGGCGGCCTTGGCCACCCGGGATGCGCCTTGATTGAGGCTGACGGCTCCGTTGCCCGAAGCCGCCCCGGCGCTCAGTGCTGGAGCTGCGCGGTCGCTGCGTCCAGCATCCCGTGCACCACGACCTGCGAGGCGCAGTCCACGATCCAGTCGTTGTTGTCCGGCGTCGAGCCGCAGCCGTTCGCCCGGCGCCGGGCGGTGTCGAGCTGCTGGCGCGCGGGCCGGGTCTGGCCGTTGGCGGCGAAGCTGGCGGCCCGGTCGATGGTCCGCAGCAGGGCCACGCGGCGGTTGGGCGAGGAGAAGACCTCGTCGGACAGCGTGTCCAGGACCGCCCAGGTCACGTCCAGGTCCGCTCCGTCCGGCGTGCCGTCGGCGTCGCTGTCG